>JABDHI010000012.1 GCA_013285655.1 Bacteroidota bacterium | reverse complement strand
TTTCAGGTGCAGAAAGGAAGCGTATAGAGGTGGTAATTAAAGACAAACGTATACTGGAATACTTCTTCGATTCAGAAGATACATTATCGTTATATATAACACGCCATTTTATTGTACGTGTTAATTCTGATAAAGCCATTGAGGAAAACAACACCGTTTATATACAGTTAGGCGAAGGCGTAAAAGTAATTGACCTTAAAGCTAGAGCAATTAGTCCTGATGGCAAGGTAACTCCGTTAAACTCTAAGAACATAAAGGACGTTGACAATTATCAGAATCAGGGGCCATTTAGAATATTGGCTATAGATGGTATCGAGACAGGCGGCGAAGTAGAGTATTTGTATACCGTTAGAAGACCGGTCCGCATTTACAGCACAGAATATATAAGGAGGACAGCCTTACATAAATTGGTTGATGTAGACATTTATTCGCCTAAGCATTTAGTGTTTGTTGCAAAGAGCTATAACGGATTTCCTGATATGGTACTCGATTCTACCATGGATACCAAACGCCACATTTTTGCAATAGGCCATGATATTGAAGGTTACGATCATGAAGATTTTTCGGCAGAAGATGGCGCATTAATGCGCATGGAATATGCCTTGGCTTATAATAAGGCTAAAGATCCCGATGCACGCCTGTATTCATACAGCGATTTTTGCCAGAAGCTTTTTGATGTGCTTGACAAACAAAGTGACAAGCAAGATTTGAAAACGGCTGAGAAGGTAATTGATACCATGAAGATGAAGAATATGACGGATGAAATTAAAATACGTCATATTGAAAGCGTTATTAAAGGTACCATTGTGGTACGTCAAGATGTTGCAGGAGCCGATGCTTCCTCATTACCTGTAATATTCAAAAATCACGTTTGCGATGAGACGGGTGTACTGAAATTATACCACTTACTGTTTAATGCGGCCAACATAAAACATCAAATTGTAATGACCTCAGATAGGTTCGATAAGCCATTCGATGGTGATTTTGATTCATGGACCTATTTACAGAAGTATCTGATCTATTTTCCAACCACCAATAACTACATAGCTCCTACCGAGGCTGCGTCTCGTTATGGTTTTATGCCTGCTGAATGGATATGCCAGAAAGGTTACTTCATGCATTCGGTAGTTATTGGAAAAGATGTGCAAACAGGCGTAGGCCAGGTACGCGACCTACCTTGCAACGACTACAAAAAAACAGGTAGCAAAATATATGCCGATGTAAAGTTCGACTTTGATATGACTGTGGTAAATATGCATTTTAAGCAAACTTTCTCAGGTTACGAGGCTTATTCATTTCAGCCTTTTTATAACTACTTGGCTGATCAAGACCGTAAGGAGTTTATAGATAAACTATTCAAGTCGATATTTGAAGATGCAAAGCCAACCAACGAAAAAGTATCTGGTTACAATGAAGCGGATATTTTTCAGAAACCATTTGTTATTGAAGCTGATTTTAGCACCAACAGCGTACTAGAAAAAGCAGGAAACAAGTATCTCTTTAAGATAGGCGCACTTATCGGGCCACAGAGCCAATTATATCACGATTCAGTAAGGCATACTCCAATCGAGAATCACTACAACCACGGCTACCACAGGGAAATAAAATTCACTATACCCGATGGATACAAGGTAACCAACCTTGATGCTGTTAATATGGATGTGTACGACGGTGCTTCCAGCGATTCACATACCATGGAATTCCATTCATATTATAAAACTGATGGCAATACTGTTACCGTTTATTGCGATGAGTATTATTCGCAATTACGTTACCCTGTTAATATGTATGAGCAGTTTCGTAATGTAATTAATGCCTCTGCCGATTTTAATAAGATTGTTCTATTCTTACAGAAAAACTAAGTCATGAATATTGAAGACATTCGTGCCTTCTGCAAAAAACTGCCGTATGCCACCGAGGATGTAAAATGGGAGAATGACCTATGTTTTTGTATTGGCAGTAAAATGTTCTGTGTCGTGCCTTTGCAGGGTGAACTGAGTATTACTTTTAAAGTTACCCCGGAAGAATTTGACGAACTATCACTTCGTCCAGGATTTATACCAGCACCTTATCTGGCTCGTAACAAATGGGTTTGCCTTAAAGACATTAACGTTCTGAAACGCAAGGAACTGGAGGCATATGTAAAACAATCGTACGAATTGATAAAAGACAAAGTGCCTAAAAAATTGCTTAAGTAAAATGCCACGTTCGCATAACATACCATTTTACTTTGTAGTAGATTACCTGATGCAACTTGAGCCAAGGATAAACCCCATGTTTGGTAGTTACGCTGTATATGTCGGCGAAAAAATAGTTTTCATTTTACGCGATCGCAAAACACATCCTGAAGTAAACGGGGTATGGATAGCTACAGGCCATGAGCATCATAAAAGCCTGAAGAAAGAATTACCTTCGCTTATCTCAGTATCGGTACTTAATAATGGAAACGGCGAAACCGGTTGGCAAATGTTACAGGCCGATGATGAGGACTTTGAGCCTTTGGTAATAAAAGCCTGTGAGCTTGTATTGCACGGTGACCCACGAATTGGAAAGATACCCAAGCCGAAGAAAAAGAAGAAGAAATAAAATCACTATCCTACTGCATCCATTTTTTTACATTTGCGATATAAACACACATTATGTACAACGAAGATTTTCACAAACACCTCAATACAGAACTAAAAGGCATTGAAGAAGCAGGGCTCTTTAAACGTGAACGTATTATTACCAGTCCGCAAGGAGCAGATATTACAGTTCAGGGAGGGAAAGATGTAATTAACTTTTGTGCCAACAACTACTTAGGTCTTTCTTCTCACCCGCAAGTAATTGCATCTGCTAAAAAAGCATTAGATATGCATGGTTATGGAATGTCATCGGTGCGCTTTATTTGTGGTACCCAGGATATACATAAAACACTGGAAGAAAAGATATCGAAGTTCCTACATACAGAGGATACCATATTGTACGCTGCTTGTTTTGATGCTAACGGTGGTGTATTTGAGCCGCTCTTCGGTGAACAAGACGCATTAATCTCTGACGAACTTAACCATGCATCTATTATAGATGGTGTTCGCTTGTGTAAAGCAAAACGTTACCGTTATAAGAACTCAGACATGAACGATTTGGAGGAGCAATTGAAAGCAGCATCTACAGATCGTTTTAAAATAATTATTACTGATGGGGTATTCTCGATGGATGGTTACATTGCCAAATTAAAAGAGATTGTTGCATTAGCTGAAAAGTACAAAGCCCTTGTAATGGTTGACGATAGCCATTCTACCGGCTTTGTAGGCAAAACGGGCCGCGGTACGCATGAGTATGCTGATGTAATGGGCAAGATAGATATACTTACCGGAACATTAGGCAAAGCTTTAGGTGGTGCAATGGGTGGCTATGTAAGTGGACGTAAAGAGATAATAGATATGCTTCGCCAACGTTCAAGGCCATATTTATTCTCTAACTCATTAGCTCCTGTTATTGCAGGTGCCGCAATTGGGGTATTCGATCTATTAAGCAGCACAACCGAATTACGTGATAAGGTAATGAATAATGCGCTTTATTTCCGCGAAGGAATGACCAAAGCGGGATTTGATATTAAACCCGGTATACACCCAATTGTGCCTGTAATGCTTTACGATGCTAAGCTGTCACAAAACATGGCTGACAGATTATTGCAAGAAGGTATTTACGTAATTGGCTTCTTCTACCCAGTCGTTGCTAAAGGACAAGCCCGTATCCGTGTTCAATTATCAGCAGCACATACTAGGGAACATTTAGATAAAGCTATTGCAGCGTTTACTAAAGTTGGTAAGGAACTAGGGGTTATAAAGTAAAAAGGCTATTACTTTGCTTTCAACCCATCCCAGCCCTGAACAGCCAAAGGATGCATCTTGCCGTCTTTGGCGGCAATCATAATACCGTCTTCAGCAGGGAGTATTTCACCAATTACGGTTATCATGCCAGCTTCTTTTAATTTCTTCAAGTCAGCAGGGTTAATGGTAAACAAAAGTTCGTAGTCTTCGCCACCGCTTAAAGCGAATAACGATGGAGGCACTCCATTCTCCTTTGCCACTTTTGTTGTTTCTTCGTGAATAGGCACTTTCAGCTCTTCGAGTAAACAGCCTGTCTGTGAGGCGTTACATATATGATGTATCTCTGAAGCGAGACCGTCAGAAATATCGATCATAGAAGTTGGCACAACATCAGAAGCACGGAACATCTCAACTATATCTACTCGTGCACGGGGCATTAACTGTTTTTGTAATACATAGCCATAGCCTTGTAATTCCGGCTTCTTGGCAGGATCAGCGCCTACTGCTTTCCTTGCATGCTCTAATAGCAAAAGTCCGGCATACGATGCACCCAAGTCACCGCTCACACAAAGCAGATCACCTGGCTTTGCACCATTGCGGTAAACTACTTTTTCTTTTGGTGCTTTACCTAAAATGGTAACATCAATAACCAAACCCGAACGCGATGAAGTAGTGTCTCCACCCACCAAATCGACTTTATATTCTTTACATGCAAACTTAATACCCTTATAAATTTCATCCAACGATTCTACCGAATACTGGTTTGATACAGCTATAGATACTACCACTTGGGTAGGCTCTCCATTCATAGCACAAATATCGGATACGTTAACGGCAACAGTCTTATAGCCGAGGTGACGTAAAGGTGTATAGGTCAGTTCAAAATGGATGCCTTCAGCCATCATATCGGTAGACAGCAACATTACTTCTCCCGCTGCAGGTGGTGCAATTACAGCCGCATCATCGCCCACGCCTTTAAGGGTAGAAGGTTGCAACAGTTCAATCTTATCGGTTAAATGCTTGATCAGTCCGAACTCGCCAAGCTTACTTATTTCAGTATATTTTTTTACGTCTGCCTCTTCCATTATCCTTTTATTTTTTTCTCTATTGCTGTTGTAGAAAATCCTGGTAAAAATTCAATTACAGTAACCTCGCCCCCACTTGCTTTTACAGTATCGTACCCTGCTATTTGTTCCGGTTTCCAATCGCCGCCCTTTACGAGTACATCAGGTTGAACAAGCTTTATCAAATCTGCCGGAGTATCCTCATCAAATATGCAAATAGCCGCAACAGACTCTAACGAGGCCATTATAAGTGCCCGTGAATCCTGATCTTGTATAGGACGGCTATCGCCCTTAGCAAGTTTCTTTACCGATGCATCTGAGTTCAATCCCACCACCAACATAT
Source organism: Bacteroidota bacterium (assembly GCA_013285655.1). Lineage (GTDB taxonomy): Bacteria > Bacteroidota > Bacteroidia > JABEUT01 > JABEUT01 > JABEUT01. Next base: position 50,137 of record JABDHI010000012.1, on the reverse strand, counting down.
CGCCCATTTCGGCAGCTTGTGCCAGGTAAGTAACATGCCCTTTATGCAACAGGTCGAAACAGCCATTGGTAAAAACAATCTTTCGGTCCTTAAATTTCCAGAGTGCAATTGTACGGGCGAGTTGCTCCCTACTTTGAATCTTCGATTGTAACGCTTCCAGCCTTGTCATTCTTATTTATTAATGGTAATAGTACCAGTGAAATTACTCCTAAAATTAATATCAACGCTAGTTGCGATCCCCATGCCATCCACGCAAGAGTAAAGGATACCGATTGGGAAATGAAAAATATATGGGTCAACACACTTATTACAAGCCACTGATATGCGCCTATACCACCCGGCACAGGGGCAATAACACCTAATGTTGCAAAGGTTAATACCACCAAGCCATCTGCTAATGAAAGATGTGATGTTTCGCTAAAGCTGAAGAAACATACATAGAGCATGAATAGATACATTACCCAAATAGCAACCGAATAGAACCAAAAGAGGAATGGCCTTTTTAAATTACCCACGCTCTTTATGCCGCCTAAAAAGTTATTGATGAACTTACTCGCAAATCCAAAAAGTTGATTGCGCTTTTTGTAGATGATCCAGATGCCTGTAACCAAAACGATAACGACTATTAAAAGAATAACAGGATTAATATGTTTAACAGAATCTACCTTACTATTGATAATCAAAGTGGCTTTATCTTTTACAATGGTATAAACCTTATTAAAACTTAACGATATCATTACCACAAAACAAAGCCCCATCATGAGCAGATCAATACCCCTTTCTACTACTACAGTGCCCACTAAAGTAGCAAACGGCGTTTTTTCGTACCTGCTTAATACTCCGCAACGCGATACTTCACCTAAACGTGGAACAGCATAGTTGGCCATGTACCCAATCATTACCGCTGAGAAAGTGTTTGCTAACCCTGGCTTCTTGTCAACAGGTTCAATAAGCATTTGCCAGCGCACGGCTCTTAGCAAGTGACTAACAGCACCCAAAACCATCGATAATATGATCCAGAAATAGTTAGCATTAGCAGCCGCCAACCTTATATTCTTCCAGTCTTCAGGAGTTATTTTCCTAACTATAAGATATACCAACCCAACGCCTATCCCTAAAAAGAGCAGGAATTTGAGGACATTTTTAATGAATGGGCTCAATTACTTGAGTTTATTGGTTTTGCTATCGGGGTAAACAAGCACCGGCTCATATTTTTTGGCCTCTTCCGGGGTCATGTGCGCATAGGCTATTACTATTACCAGGTCATCTACCAACACCTTGCGTGCAGCCGGACCATTAAGGCATATAATACCCGAACCACGCTTACCCTTTATGACGTAAGTCTCAAGGCGTTCGCCGTTATTAATATTTACCACTTGCACCTTCTCATTCTCAAGAAGTTGCGCTGCTTCCATCAGGTCCTCGTCTACAGTTATGCTGCCAACATAGTTAATGTTAGCCTCGGTAACGCGTACCCTGTGGAGTTTCGATTTTAATATTGTAAGTAACATATAGGACCCAAAATTAGGCATTTTTGGCACATGTGCCAAAATAGCCTTCAAATTATAAAGCCCCCCATTTCCGAGGGGCTTTATACAAGCTATTCCAATACTTATTGAATAACTACCTTACGGAACATAGAGCTATTATTGGTAGTAACCTGTATGATATAGAGGCCTTTACTATATAAAGACATATCTATTCGTTTCTTAAGGTTACCGGCAACATCGTCATATTTATCACTCCATAATACCTGACCCATCGTATTAATCACCTTAACGGTAATGTTCTGCTTTTCACTCGCTAAGAAAATACTCATACTAACCATTCCTGTAGATGGGTTAGGGAATATTTCCAACGAACCTGCTTCAGCATCAACTTGCGCTATGCCCGATGGTAAAGTAAAGTTACCTGTGTTCGATTTAGCGGCATTATAGTTAATACTCTCAATAGCAGGATTACATCCACCAGGGTTATTTATACCCATGTGATAGTACCAGCTATGAGTTGCTGAATAAGGTGGACTGTCAGATAATGTATATGTATTATTATTAGTCATGTAATTAATACTATCCTGAGCTACGCCGGGCATTGTATCGCGGTATACTATATAATAACCAAAGTTTAGCCCTTGATAATTATCCCAAATTAGGTTAATTGTACTTCCAATTCCCTGGTTAATTGTTAAGTGCATGGTTTTATGTGGTAAGCTAAGTGGCGATTCATTGCCACAAGAGTCGACTTGTGATATTTCATACCTCCAACTGCGAACTAAAGCATTCGAAAGTGTATCATTAAAAATGCATGTACTATCTGCTTTTACACTGCCTACTAATCCGAAAACACCAGGTGAAGTTGTTTCTTTATACACGTTATATTTTGCGATTCTTTGTGTAAAGCTCTTATTCCAAATTACCTGGTTTTGATTATTTACAGGGTTAACAGTAACCATACAAATAGATATAGCAGGTGGTTGAACTTGCTTAACAGTACCGTTAATAGTACCTATACACCCTGCAGCATCGGTTACGGTTACAGCATACGAACCTGCAGCTAAGCCGGTAATATTCGATGTTGTAGCACCATTCGACCAAGCATAAGTGTAAGGTGATAAACCTGCACTGTCGGATATGCTTATAGAACCGCTACTACCTTTGGCAGTACAGCTATCACTTACAACCGATATGATCTTTACAATTGGTCCTGATGCGTTACTTACTGATACGTCAGCCGAATCTTTACAGCCGTTATTATCAGTAATTATTACCGTATACGTTCCTGCAGCCACATTACCTACTGCAGATGTTGTTGCAGCATTGTTCCAGCTATACACAAATGGCGATGTACCACCACTTACCAGTATAGAAGCACCGCCGTCGGCTACTTTACAATTTGCCTGAGTAGAGCTTGGAGTAAGTGTTATTGCGGCAGGTGCAGTAATAGTAATTGTTTTCACATCGCTACATCCGGTACCATCCGTTACAGTTACCTGGTAAGGGCCAGCCGGTAAACCGCTAATGCTTGTCGTAGTAGCACCATTCGACCAGAAGTAATGATATGGAGTTTTACCACCGGTTGCAGTAACACTAATTGCACCTATTGATTGACCATGGCATTTATTCTGTGTAATCGAAGTTACGGATAACGAAGGGCCATTTGTATCGCTTACCGTAACAGCCTGGAATGAAGAACAGCCATTCTTGTCAGTAACAGTTATAATATATACTCCTGCTGCAAGGCTATCCACTGATGGATTTGTTGCACCATTGTTCCATGAATATTTATATGGAGTTGCACCACCACTTACAGTGGCTGTAGCAATACCATTATGTGTACCACAATTACTTGGCGTTACTTTTACAGTAATAGTTGGTGCACTTGATGCTGCTATAGTTACTTTGGCAGTATCTGTACATTTATTAGCATCGGTTACAACAACAGTATATTTTCCTGCTGCAAGACCTGTTGCATTTTGTGTGGTTTGTAGTGGATTACTGTTCCACGAATAACTATAAGGGCCGGTACCTCCGCTAGGATTAGTAATACCTTCGCCATTGCTCTGGCCGCAGGTTGTAGGTATACCTGTTGCATTTGCAAGTAATGATTGTGGCTGCGTAACAGTAACGCTTGCAGTTGCAGTACATCCTAAACTATCTGTTATGGTTACTGAATATGAACCTTGACAAAGGTTTGAAATAGCAGAACCAGTTTGAGCACTAGCCCAAAGATAAGTGTAAGGAGAAGTTCCGCCGGTAGTTCCGCAAGAACTGGTACCATTACAATCTCCATTGCAACTTACATTGGTAGTTGTCAAATTAGGGTTGATAGTTTTATCGACGCGTACTTTTACAGTAATCGAATCTGTACAACTGCCATTGCTACCAATTAAGGTATATGTCGTAGTTACAGTTGGGTTTGCCTGAACAGTTGCTCCAGTGGTGGTGCTAAGTCCTGCTGCTGGCTTCCAGGTATAGTTAGTAGCTCCGCTTGCTCTTAATGTAGCGGCTCCGCCACCCGAACAAATTATAGCCGACGTTGGTAATACCGTTACTGTTGGGGTTGTAGTAACTGTAACTGTTACCGCATTGGCACCAGAGCAACCGGCTGCACTCATACCAGTTGCAGTATATACTTGCGTACCGGTGGGGTTTGCCGATACTTTAGCACCGGTTGTTACATTAAGTCCTGTTGCCGGGCTCCAGGTATAACTAACAGAAGCTCCGCTTGCAGTAAGATTTACAGAATTGCCTGAACAAATAGATGCACTTGTAGGTGTAATATTTACAGTTGGCGGAAAGTTTACGGTAACTACTACCGTTTGTGTACCAACAAGCCCCCCATTAGTACCTGTAATAGTATAAGTTTGATTACTGAATGGATTAGCAGTTACACTTGCACCTGTTGTTGCACTTAATCCTGTATTTGGGCTCCAGGTATAACTTGTTGCACCACTAGCAGTAATTTTAACTCCACCTGTACCAGAACAAAAAGCAGGATTTGCCGGAACGGTTGAAATGGATAATTGAGATTTAAAATGCATGCTATCTATTTTAAGAACAGCGCCCAAATCGGTAACAGGTAATCCGCCATTATTGGTTCTTGTTATAGATGAATAAATGTCTATAAGCACACTATCAGGGGTAAATAGTGTGGTCATATCGAATGGAACGTCCACTTTTCTGTAATGTGATGCAGTATCTAAATAAACATCATAATACTTTGAGTTGCTGCTATTGTGGAATTGTAATCCAACATATGCACTATCACCAAGATTTTTAGGCGAAGAAAATTTGTAGACAAACTCCAAGGTGTCCTTCTGCAAACTATAAGGGAGGCCTCCTGTAGGGCTACCGTTATGATTTGTTTTACCTGTTGTTATTTCAGTTGCCTGAACATTACTTGAGCAAGAATTACAATTGCTATAAGAAGTAGCCAGTTCAACTGCATACTTACCGGCATACGCATCATTAGTGCGCATTGGTAAACTATCACCATTGGCACTTATGTTCCATCCTGTCAAACTGAACAGTGTATCGTTTTGCCAATTTTCAAAATCCCCATCAAAATTTTTAGGTTGCGTTGCAATTCCTGTAAAGGTTACACTATCTACCTGATATATACTTCCGGGAGCCCAACCATTACTGCCACCATTACTTTTAGAAATTATACGGGTAGACGAAGCACATGCAATTACTATGCTATCTGGTGTTTGGCTTAACGCTGGCGAGAATGTTTGCGAAAACAATTTGTAAGTGCTGGTCGTATCATATATCTGATATAAATATTGATTAATTACTGCTCCGGCTTTCTTAAATTCAACTAGCACAAAAGCTGTATCAGCTGATTTAACTGTAAATTTATAATACAATCGTATTCCTGTTGGCGTACCGCTAATAGGGCTACCACCAGAAGGGCCACCACCACCGCCAGGATTGCCAATTGCAAAATAAGATGCATCAGTATCAGCTCCAAATTTTACTGTTTTCATTTGAATTGCATACTTACCATGGTAGGCATCTGCAACCCTGAACACAGAAATTGGATTACTGTTTTGGCTATTCTGGTCATTCGAGGTTTGGCAATTTATCGGGTCCTGGTAAGCTACATATGTCCAGTTTTCGAAACTTGGATTAGGAATCGAGTTTGACTGCGCAAACAATCCCAATGAAGCAACAAGCAATGATGCTGTAAGTAAAACTTTTTTCATGTATTTATTTTTGAATGTAAGGCGTTATTCTAATTATTAAGATGTAACACATTATGGCTTAGTTGCATGCAGTAAAAAAATATTGCAAAGTATTCTGTAGCAGATGAACTAATAACCGTAAATATAAAATAAAATATTTTAAACCGCCACATATTCAGCACTTTTCTGATTTAAGTCATATTTTATTATCCTCTTCGCATTACTACTGAATTTGCTATTTTTGAGGCTACAAACCCAAGTACTATGGCTGAGCAAGAAAAAATACCCGTACCTACTATGGCCGAAATGGCTGCAAAAGGCGAAATGCCTGAAGTGCTTTTTTGGGTAGGCTGTTCGGGTAGTTTTGACGATAGGGCAAAGAAGATAACCGTTGCCATAGTACGCATTTTGCATAATGCCGGCATAAAATTTGCTGTATTGGGTACCGAAGAATCTTGTACGGGAGATCCTGCCAAGCGTGCGGGTAACGAGTTTCTGTTTCAGATGCAGGCTATGAACAATATTGCCATACTTAATGGCTATGGAGTAAAAAAAATAATTACCGGTTGCCCTCACTGCTTTAACACTATTAAAAACGAGTATCCATCGTTGGGTGGAACATACGAAGTAATGCATCACACCACTTTTATTAACGATTTGATTAAGAGCGGCCGCATACAAATTGAAGGCGGTTCTTTTAAAGGCAAGAAGATTGTTTTCCATGACCCTTGCTATTTGGGACGTGGCAACGGAATATATGAAGCACCAAGAGAAGTAATTATACAAATGGATGCGATGCTGGAAGAAATGCAACGTAACAAGCAGAAGAGTTTTTGTTGTGGTGCAGGCGGAGCGCAAATGTTTAAAGAGGCTGAGAAAGGCGATAAAGAAGTAAATATAGAACGTACTGAGGAAGCTATGAAGACAGGCGCCGAAGTTATTGCCACAGGTTGTCCTTTTTGTATGACTATGATGACTGACGGAGTAAAGCATTTTAATAAAGAACAAAGCGTAAAGGTTATGGATGTCGCTGAATTGATTTCGGAAGCAACTGCAAAAAAATCATAAGTACCTTCTTAATTTTTGACTCATGGCTGAAATAAAGACCCAAAAAACCAAGCAAAGCGTAGATGCATTTTTAAAAACTGTGAAAGATGAGAAGCAGCGTACTGATGCTTCTGTTATTATGCAGTTAATGAAGAAAGCAACTAAGAGTGACGGTGCAATGTGGGGTACTGCTATCATTGGTTTTGGTGATTACCTTTATAAATATCCTAACGGCAGAACCATGGACTGGTTTTCGTTAGGCTTTTCACCAAGGAGCGGCAAATTTGCTTTGTATCTGCTCGGAGAAAAGGGTGATAAATACAATTCGCTACTTGAAAAATTAGGCAAATATAAAATTGGTGGTGGCTGTTTATATATTAAAAAGATAGAGGATATAGATACTAAAATTCTGCAACAGATTCTCGAGTTACAGGTTAAGGCCTGTTCAGCTAAGTAGGCTTATCTCCTTCGCAATCTCCGCTGGGTTAAGTTCTTCAAATTGTTTCTTCTGAATTGTAGTTGTATTTCGCTTAGCGACTCCGTGGTCGTAGCTTTTATCGTAATAGACCAAACTAATTTCACATGCTTGTTTTAAGTCGCCATTATTAATGGCTTCAATTGCTGCTTTCGCATTTTGAAAGCCTACTCTCTTTCTTATTTTTTCAATCGATTCTATCAATTCTGCAGGTGAATATTTTCCATAAGCTTCCACTAAATAATCTATTCTCTTCTCTAAAGGAAGGTCAACGTAATACACATCGGCAGCACGCATTTGCATCCACAGGTCGTTCGGTATAATACGTTTGCCAATATTTTGGCTCTCATCTTCCAGCCACACAGGTTCGGTAGTTTGTACCTTCATTAAAGCAACAGCCAATTCGTTCTCAAACATCTCCTGTGTAGGTTGTGGTTCTTCACCCAGTGTACCAAATGCCGAGCCTTTATGATGCGCAAGCTCTTCCAGATCAATAATAGTTTTGCCCAGTTTCTCAATTTCCTTTAACACCAATGTTTTACCAGAACCCGTGCGCCCTGCCAATATTTTAAAAGTATGTGGCTTGGCAAACTCACTGAGTGCGATGCGCCTGAAAGCCTTGTACCCATTTTGCAGGGTGAATACTTTAAAGCCATACCATTCGAACAACCATGCCATGCCACCACTACGCATACCACCTCTCCAACAATGTACCAATAATGTGCCCGTGTTACTTATGGTTTCAGCAGTGCGTATAAACTCAGAGAACTTGGGGCTCACCAATTCCATACCTTTTAACATAGCAGGTTTCTTGCCTTCTTGCTTATACATCGTTCCAATAATAACACGCTCTTCGTTGGTAAACAGTGGTATATTAACTGCACCAGGTATATGTCCATGCTCAAACTCGGCAGGTGTGCGCACATCAATAACAGGGTGTTGTGATGATAGCTTTAAAAAATCCTCTGCTAAAATGGCTTTCATATCAGGCCCGCTCTTTTTTCTTTACCAAATAATATATAGGCAAGCCCAGCAATACTATTATAATACCCGGCCAGGTATTATTCTGTGTGCTTTTATCAATCAGCAGATCAATACTAATTGCCAAAGCCGCGATTATATAAAGTGCAGGTAAAACAGGATACGCAAAAACTTTATACGGCCTTTCAGCATTGGGTTGTTTTTTACGCAGAATAAATATGCCCGCTATAGTGAATATGTAAAAGAACAATGAAGCTATAATAACATAATCGAGTAATTGGTTGTACTTACCCGATAAGCACAATGCGCAAGCCCAAATACACTGAAAGATCAATGATTTGGCTGGTACACCTTTGCTGTTCAACTCTGTTGCTTGCTTAAAGAAAAGCCCATCCTGCGCCATAGCATAGTAAAGGCGAGAGCCAGATAATATGATACCGTTGTTACACCCGAATGTAGATACCATAATTAATGCCGCCATCACGTATGTGGCTGCATTGCCCAGTATTATTGATACGGCAGCCGTTGCCACACGTTCATCTTTTGCATATTGTATGCCCTGGTGCATAACATCCGTTCCGCCCGGCGAACCATGCAGGGGGAGTATACACAGGTATGTAATGTTAGCCAATATGTATAACACACCAACCATCAATGTTCCGAAAAGCAGTGCTAATGGTATGTTGCGCCCGGGTTTCTTTATCTCAGCCGATATAAACGTTACGTTGTTCCATGCATCGCTCGAAAACAAAGAGCCTACCATGGCCACACCTAATGCGGCTACTAGTGTAAAACCAGATATAGGTGTTACCATTCCAGTCTTCTCATCCGTCGAAGATGCGTTCCACATATTGTGGAAATTCTCCCGTATAAAATGGCCATTGAACGCAACGATCAGTCCTACAATTATTAAGAGTAATAAGGCAATTAGTTTTGTAGATGTAAATATGCCTTGTAGCATTTTACCAGTCTGTACTCCCTTTGTATTTATGTACGTGATAATTACTATAGTAGCTATAGCCAGTGCCTGCCCTGCCGATATTTTCAAAAAGCCCAGATCTGCAATAATGTTAGTGGTGCTAACTGCCGGAATAAACACAGCCGTATATTTGGCAAAGGCAACTGCAACCGCGGCTATAGTACCTGTTTGAATTACGGCAAATACCGTCCAGCCATACATAAACCCTACTTTGGGACCATACGCTTCTTTCAAATAAACATATTGTCCACCGGCTTTAGGCATCATACCGGCAAGCTCTCCGTAACTCAATGCAGCCATTAATGTAATGATGGCACTAACCACCCACGCCAATAGCAAATAGCCCGATGAACCTAATTGCAGCGACATGCTTGCGCTTACAATAAATATACCCGACCCTATCATCGATCCTGCTACTATCATGGTAGCATCAAATAGCGATAGGCTCTGTTTTAAGGCGTTGTTCTCCATTAATATATTGTTCTGCTTAAAAAGTGAAAATACAATAAATGCCTGTACTCAACTACTTTTAGATGTTGTTTTGACACAATTCTGTGCATCTATGTGTCATTTCCTATCATTGTCGCTCTTCACCTCATGTGCCGAAACTGTATCTAAGAGAGATTCCCATCATTGCGAATCCGCGGGTTGGCGGAGGTGGCAATGCCAGTTTCCGTTTTTTTACCGCAGAGTCGACGGAGAAAATACCCGCAGAGAGCCGCAGATTTTTCGTTCACAATTTACCATTTACAACTCACCATTATTATGCGACACATTTGCACACAGATTTAAAAATAGTGTCGCATTTTCTTAAGGCAGGGGGTTTACACTTTTAATACCTTGTAACACCTTAGTATATTGATTTTCAATACTCATATCCCAATTTAATTTTTTGTTTTGTAAACCCCTTATATAAGGACATTTTTAATTCCGTCTGCCATTCTTAATTACTAATTTTTAATTCTTAATTGAATAAAAGTGGGTACCCACTTTTTTAAAAACGCGACCGTTAAACTTATTGATTATCAAAATGAACTATTTAGTGTTACCCCCGAATTTTGCTACCCACCCCACTGCAGCTTTCCACTTTGTGTTTTTCGACACGAATTTCATAGATTATTGTCATACTGTACTGCACAGAGTTTTTCATTATTAATTTTTAATTGGTTTTGCATGTGGTTCATACAAAGTTACTACACAGCCTTTATAGACTTAAGAAAAATCGAAGAGGGTTTTCAACAGGTCAAATTAAGATACTATTTCTCATAATGAGTTAAGAGGACAAGTATAAACCTCTCCTGTCCAAATAGGTCCAGATTCTGGATTTGTCGATGAATCTATTGCACCACATGCATATATAGTACCATTATTTATTACAATACTAAAAACAGACATGTTAGCTGGCAATCCCGCAACTAAATACCATGTATTACCATAATCATTTGAAAAATAAACCTCTTGTAAAAGACTTACAATAATATCTGAACCTGATGTTGCTAATGAAATTATTTGCGGCCCCCCGGATGACGGGCTATTGCCAAATATACTACTCCCAACAGCTGTCCATGTTGCGCCAAGGTTAGTTGTAGTATATAATCCATAATAAGTACCTACAACAATACTATCTCCTGATGCAGTCATGCAATTTTGATATATCCCTGGTAGGGGCTGCCCAAGTACCGACCAACTTGTTCCACTATTATTTGATATATATATATTATTAAGTGATGCTACATATATAGCACTGTCTGTAACTGCCATTGCATATATAACTGTTTTTGCAGGCAGTCCTGTGTCAATAGCAGACCAAAAACCTCCATTATTGCTTGATTTGTACATACCATTAGAAGTACCAGCAAATACATCATTCCCTTTCACGGTAATTGCCATTATTTGAGCAGCAGGTAAGCCATTATCAATAGCAGACCAGTTACTACCATTATTATTTGAGAAATACATGGCTGCAGAACTACTTAAATAACTCATAAATATATCAGTGTCATTTACTGCAATTTCATTATAGTTATTCTGGTTGTGATTATTACTTGGCAATCCATTATTAACCTGAAGCCAACTTAAACCATTATTAGTTGATAAGTATATACCTCCACCACCTGAGCAAGCAAAAATCTTATTTTTTTCTATCCCAATTGTTTCAATTATTCCTCCCGATAGGTTAGGTCCTCCAGTGGCCCAGTTGCCTGTAATAGTTGGTACTGACTTTTTGGGTGTAGTTGTCGGATTATCTTTTTTACATCCAGAAGAAACCAATAATATGATACTTGCGATAGAGATTATGGTTTTCAACTTATTCCTTTTTAAAATGGTATTGCAAATTAGCAAAATCAAACGAGAACTCCTAATAAGTATAAGTTATAAACTAAAAAGCCCCGCCTTACGGCAGGGCTTTCTTCTATAATTAATTAAAACTTATACCTGTCTTACTTTCTCCTTGTGCTTTTTAACTTGTATGCGCAAAGCATCGGTCGATTCGGTTACCGCTTCTTCAAAAGTCTTGCATTGCTTCTTCGCAAACAGTTCGCCTGTGCGGGTTTGAATTTTTATTTCGGCAACTTTATTTTGTGTATCCTTTGATTTCTCAACGCGCAGGAACACCTCACCGCCCATTACCCCATCGTAGTAATGGCCCAGCTTATCTACTTTTTCCTGAATAAAATCAAGTAACTTTTTGTCTGCATCGAAGTGGATGGATTGAATTTTAACTTGCATAATTCTTAGTTTATATGGTTAGTAATAATTTAGCCTCGTGGATGCGCCTGCTTGTGCACGCGTTTAAGTTTTTCAAGCGTATTGTGTGTGTACACCTGTGTTGATGAAAGATTTGAATGGCCCAATAATTCCTTTACTGCATTTATATCGGCGCCATTATCTAATATATGTGTTGCAAAAGTATGCCTCAATACGTGCGGACTCTTTTTTTGCAATGTTGTTACCATGCCCAGGTACTTCTTTACTAAACGGTAAACCTCTTGCTCATATAAAGGTGTTCCGTTCTCGTTTATAAAAAAAGCAGGACTATCACTCGCTATTTTTTTCTTTTCTGCTTTATACGCCTCAGCATATTTTTTAAAGAAGGGCGTAACTGGTATTATTCTTTCCTTGTTTCTTTTACCTAATACTTTAATGGTCAGGTTATATAAGTTAACGTCACTATCTTTTAATGTAATCAATTCAGTACGCCTTATGCCGGTAGCATAAAACAACTCTAATACCAGCCTATCTCGTATTCCTGTAAAACCATCCGGGAACTGAATACCCGTTAAGAGGTCTTCCATCTCTTTTTTATTCACAAATACCGGTAAGCGCGATGGCGTTTTAGGTGCAGTTATTTTAGCCATGGGTGTAGCCGTAATAACTCCCTGGCGTAGCAAGAATTTATAGAACGTCCGCAAGGTAGATGCTTTGCGTATAACACTCTTAGCGGCCATTTTTTGCTGCATTAGCCCAGCCATCCACGAACGTATCATCATGGCACTTGCCTGCTCAGGCTTTTCTATCTCGTAAGTTTTCTTCAGGTATTCGCCAAACTGGTTCATGTCATTCTGATAAGACACCAGTGTGTGGGGGGAGAATTTTTTCTCGAACTTTAAATATTCTACAAACTTATCCACCATCTTTTAGCCTCTTAATTCTCTTAACGAATATAAGTCTAAAAGGTTGCTATTACAAATTATTTAACACTTTTTATTAAGCAAAACAATCAAAGCTACCACTTAGCGGTAATCGACCGTAAAAACAATATTATTGGCTATGAAAAACCAGAATTTTTTATAAATTTGCTTATAACCATTCAATCTGTGTAAAATGAAAAGAATTTTTTATTCTATTAGTATTCTTTTATCGTTCCTCAATCATTCCATTGGTCAATGTTCTTGGGCCTCGGTTGGCCCAACCGATTCAACTACCTTTTATGGGAACTATGGAGCTACTGATGTTATCTCCTCTCTTGCTATAAGTAAGTCTCATAATGTGTGTCTTGCTTTTAGTAATGCAAATAATGGGGGTAAAGCAGCAGTTTTAAGATACAATGGCAGTAATTGGTCGTTCTTAGGTGGTAATGGATTTTCCCCGGGTAGCATAAATACCCCATCCCTTGCTTTCTCTGCTAATGATACCGCTTATTTAGCATATAGCGATGGGGCCTATGCGAACAGGGCAAGCGTTATGAAATTTAATGGAACTTCCTGGACTAGTGTCGGAACGCCTGGGTTTTCAGGTAAAAGTGCTAAATACACTTCACTGGTGCTTAACAGCAAAGGGCAACTATTCTTAGCTTACCAAGATAGTATTAATGCTACAGTAGTGACCTATAATGGTTCTACCTGGATTCCCTTAGGGGCTCCTGATTTTTCACCCGGTAAAGCAAGTTTTATTAATCTAAAAATAAGTAAAGCTGATACCCTATTTATTGCTTATGTAGATAATAGTGATACCAATAGAATAACTGTGATGAAGTTCAATGGAACTAACTGGATACCTGTTGGGAAAGTTGATTTTTCAGCAAAAAATACTACCTATTCATTGTCTCTTGCACTAGACTCGGCAGGAATACCTTATGTAGCCTATGATGATGGAGGAAGAAGCAATAAATTAACCGTTATGAAATTTAATGGGGCAGTATGGGACAGTATTGGTAATCGAGGCATGACTGCTTCTTATTATTATGTACAGGCTTCATCTTTAACCATTGATAAAACCGGCAAACCGTTAATAGCTTATTCTCTATACGATGGATATACTTCCGGATATCCTGTTGTTAGCAGATATAGTGGCACAAGTTGGGTTAGTTTAACTACTAATGATATCTCAAATAGCGGTTGGGGCGAAATGAGTCTTGGTAATTATCCCAATATAGCTGTAGATGATTCTAGCTCTGCAATATATTGGAGCAATGCTGATAGGCGAAACTGTAATGCGGTTTTTATGTATAATAGCCTTTATTGGGTCAATATTACTGTACCTTCCATTTCTCCTTCTTATGTACAGCATAATCAGCTTAGCATAAACTCCAAAGGAGTTCTCTATGTTTCCTACCTCGATGGTGCAGATTCAGATAAATTGACAGTACGCACATTTAATGGAAGCAACTGGGTTAATTTGGGAAATCAGGGCTTTTCTAAAGGTGCAGTCGGTGGTAACTGCGTAGCTTTTGGAGCAAACGATACAGTATATATAGCCTATGTTGATGTGGCTTATTCTAATAAGATAACTGTTCAAAAATTTAATGGTGTCAGCTGGCAGGTAGTAGGTACCCCTGGTTTTACTACAGGCCCAATATATAATTTGGTTCTGTCTCAAGATGAACCGCAACAAGGCTTGGTTTCAATGATAATAGATAAGAGTGGAGCGCCTTGTGTTTGTTATGCAGATGCCAATTCAGGCTATGCCACTGTAATGAGATTTAATGGCACCAGCTGGGTTAATATAGGTACAGGATACAAAGGCACCGGCTGTATACTTAAAAAAGATTCTAACGATAGTCTGTATGTAGCAGTAGTAAGCAGCAACTCAGCTTGTGTTGTTGAACGTAGTGGCAGTTCATGGACTTACTTAGGTTCCCCAAACTTTTCACCAGGCGGAACTAATGCCAATCTCTTTAACTTTACGATTGCTACAAATAATACCCCTTACGTTGGATACGGGCAATACCCCGGGCTTTTCAAATTTGTGGTTAAATATTATAATGGAACTAATTGGGTATTTGCCGGAGACACCACAAATATTACCTCAGGTGGCTGCGGCGTTTATATGCCTTTTTTAACAACTGACAGCCATAGTGTTCCGTATCTATCATTCTTAGGTTACAGTGGTTGTGCCATTGACCATACTCCATTAAAATTTGTTGGTGGCAATTGGGTAACTGTTAATGTACCGTTCTATGAAAGCAAAACGGGTTATGTTGAAACAGGTCTTAATGAGCTCTTATTTGGACCTGCTGACACAGCCTATCTCGAGTATGGTGCTTTTGGTGAATATGTAAAAAAATCTATTTGTCCTATCCTTACATCGGAACCTTTACTATATAGTTCAAGTGAAAATAGTGTATATGTATTACCTAATCCAAATCATGGAGAATTTACTGTGCAAATACATAGCAGTAGTGTCTCTAATAAATTAGAAATATATAATATGCTTGGTGAGAGTGTATTTAAAACCTTCTTAAATGAAGAAAAGAATTTGGTTAATATTGTAAACCGGCCAAATGGTGTTTACTTATATAGGGTAAGCACGAAAGAAGGAAAGCTCTTGGGAAGTGGCAAGATAATATTGCAATAACAATAATTCTTCGGTAAACTATTTAACAAATTTTATCCTCTGTTCCCCTCTCTCTCCCTATTTTACTAACTTTGAGTATTCTAACTCAGGCTTATGCGGATAGCTATATACGGGCGGCCCACACCCTCGAACTTAACCGAAGATGTAAAGAAGATATTTACCCAACTCGATGGGTTGGGCTTCGAATACATTATACATGAAGCCTTTTATCATTCACTTAAAGACATTATTTCGTTTAAAACCACCCCTGGCACTTTTTCTAATGAATTAGCTCCCGGCTCGGTCGATTATATGATAAGTATGGGTGGCGATGGTACCCTTTTAGAGACCCTACCTTATGTTGCTAAGCCCGGCATACCAGTACTAGGAATAAATACCGGCAGGTTAGGTTTCCTGGCTATTGTACCCGAGGAGAATTTCTCTCCTGCACTTATAGCGTTAAAGAACAAGAAGTTCACAATAGAGAATCGCACGCTGCTGAACCTTGATACATCAAGCTCGTTATTTGGCAAATACAATTACGCCCTGAATGAGATCTGCGTACAACGTAAGGATGCATCGACTATGTTAACCATACACACCTACTTAAACGGTGAATTCCTGAACTCATATTGGGCAGATGGATTAATTGTTGCTACACCAACAGGCTCTACGGCATATTCGTTAAGCTGTAGCGGACCAATTCTGCTACCGGACGATTCGAGCTTTATTATTACACCTATTGCACCACACAACCTTAATGTTAGGCCTGTGGTAATACCCGATAGCTACACCATTAAGTTAAAGGTAGAAGGCCGTAACCCTACCAATTTGGTATCGCTAGACTCACGCACTGAGGATATTGATTCTTCGGTAGAGTTAAATATCCGTAAAGAAACATTTGGTGTTAAGCTTATACAAATACCCGGCACTAGTTTTACTGAAACCCTACGCAGAAAACTGCACTGGGGTAAGGATATAAGGAACGAACACTAGTAAACAGCGATCTTCCCGGTATACCTTTTTGCAGTACCCTGCAAGCTTATAATATAAATACCGTTCGTTAATTTTTTATTCAGTCCAAGTGTTGTTCCATTTACTAAATATGCAGGCGTAACATCTTGACCAATTAAATTATAAATATGCAAATTTCGTAATGCCTCAGCAGAAATATTATTGGTGTGTATGCTATTCTCTTGTTCGCTGTAATACATTTTACCTTCAGGCGATGCTACTGTTTCAATACCGGTTGTTGAACCTACGGTTACATATAATATCGCAGGATCGTTCTTACATCCGCCAGTTTCGTTTTCAGTAACCGATACATCTCCGCTATGTGCACCGAAATTAACGGTGATGCTGTTCGTTCCCTGGCCGCTTGCAATAGTTGCACCTGCAGGTACTGTCCATGTATAAGTTGACCCTGTGGTGTTAGGCACACTATAAACCTCTCCTGTTGCAGAAACTGAAACGCTAATTGCGCCTGTAATAGCATAAGGGTTAGGAATAAGGCCAAAGAACTGTGCTGCCCAATACGTAGAGTGAAAACCCTTTTCTTCGATAGAGTAAGTTGCTGCCGCACCGCCTTGCCTGGGGCACGAACCGGTATCAACCGCTATAGCGTGTCCCATGCCGGTTATTTTATAATGATATACTGCCGGGTTCTTTGAGCTATCATTATAAATGGTCTGCTGCACATTTGCATTACCCTGAAAAGAATTATAGGTAGAATCTATTGATTGATGTGCATGATTGAGTTCGGTCCATTGGTCAATAAGTTGTGTAGTGTTATCGGTATCTACCACGGCATCGGCAGTACCCTGGAAAACTGCCAGGCGCGGGTACGCTCCGGTATAACCCGGGAACTGTTTTTTTACCAATTGCGCCCATTGAGCCGGGGTATATTTATTTACAACAAACCCATCCATTATGTACAATGCCATCGTAGAATTTGTTGCAGCCCAATATGGTATGCCAGCCATTACAGCACCTGCTTTAAATACATCAGGGTAAACGGCCATCATTACAGCCGTCATGGCACCGCCTGCCGAAAGACCTGTTACATATATACGGGTAGTATCAATATTATAATGGGCTTTCATATAACTAACCATTTGAATAATGGAAAGCGCTTCGCCCTTATTCCGCTCTATCTGTGTTGTGTCGAACCAGTTAAAACAATCTGAACTATTGTTTGCAGAAGTTTGTTCGGCATACACCACACAGAACCCATGTAGTAGTGCTAATTTGTTCCAGCCACTTTGCTGTGCATACGATGTTGCATTTTCAGTGCAACCATGCAATGCCAGCACTAAAGGGACTTTACCCGATAATCCTGAAGGCACATAATCATACATATTCAAGGCACCCGGGTTGCTACCAAAACTTGTTATTTGCGTAATGCCTTGTGCTGAGGTCGATAATTGCAGCAATGAAAGAAGAACTATCGAAAAGAAGGAGATTTTTTTCATGATATTCATATATCTATACTCACAAATATATGAATTTAAATCGTTTAGATTGAGGCATTTAGACGTGTTACACCTAAATCGTTACTGGCTAATCATTCAGCAATAGATCCCGAAAATTATTCCCTTTCTACAAACCGGCATATTGATTAAAACTGGCTTCGTTTTCATAGGTTATTATTATCCTGGCACTTTTTGTAATTTCTAAAACTACTTTCGGGTTGTTCCATGAGCATATATAATCGCACATACCTAATTCAACCTTTTGCATTTCATCTTGCACATCGTCAAAAGGTTTTGCAAAATAATGATCGTTCACTTTAGGTTTGCCGTATTCTTCGCTAAGCGATTTCTTTAAAGTATTGAAATTGCTTTTCATCGCACTCCAATTATTGTTCTGCCCCAACAGCACTATAACGCCATATACCTGTTCTGTCCCTTCAGTAGATAATACCAATATTTGCGCATCCTCTCCTAAAAAGGAGCCTTTAAGCACAGACATATTGGCTGTACCATCATCACTTACCTTAAATCCCTTTTCCACCATTTTAGGCAAAAAATCATTTAAGTTTCCAGCCACGCTAACACCCATAAAACTTACGGGGGTGGTGTTTATTTCTTTTCCGGATTCGGTTTGAGCAAGTACCAAACTAGTACTGAAGAATGTTATCAAACCAATAATTAGGGTTTTCATATTAATTATGTTTTGGTTCTATTTAATTCAACGTTTATTACTGTAATAAGATTCACTTAACGTATATTATTATATATAGTGTTTGGTAACCTATTGATAATATATGCTTTAAAATTTCCACTTCAGGCCTAACTAATGAAACAATCTCCATTAATGCCTTGCCTTCCTACCATATAATCACGTCATTTTATCTTTTATATTTATGCTCACCATAATAAACTTACATACATGAAAAAAGGTATAATTATAGTTGGATTTGCAGCATCATTTTGCATTGGTTTCACTATAAAGTCCATCAGTATAAAACAATCTAATAATGAAATTAAAATGAAAAAAGTAACAGGCATTGGCGGAATTTTTTTTAAATGTAAAGACCCAAAAGCAGTTAATGAATGGTATAAAACTCACCTGGGGTTTAATACTACTCCATATGGAACAAGCTTTGAATGGCGTGAAAGTGCCGATAGCACAAAAAAAGGACTTACGCAATGGAATTCATTCCCGGAAAACACAAAATATTTTGAGCCTTCGACAAAGGAGTTCATGATAAACTACAGGGTAGATAATTTAGAAGCACTGGTTGAAGAGTTGAGAAAAGAGAACGTAACTATTGTAGACAAAATTGAGACCTACGACTATGGTAAGTTTATTCATATTATGGATATAGAAGGAAATAAAATTGAACTTTGGGAACCAACCAATAAGAAATAGGTTATTTTCTTATTAATTCATTTGGTCGCTACAACTATCTGATAATTATTCTATTTTTGATTCACCAAACAAATCCAAAACATCAAACCACAATGAAAAAAAATATTTTATTAGCAGTCGCTGTACTTGCAACTATTAGCATGAAAGCCGGCGACCTTACAGGCCTACGTATTTTTGATGACAGCCCAACCTCTAACTTTAGTACTACCAGTTATCACCCTCACGGGGGTGGCGGAGGAGGTGGTTTTTCTTTTGGTATTTCCTTAGGTGCTGCGCTACCTCAAAGTGCATGGGGTGCTAAGGCCCAGGAACCATCAAGCAATGGCAGCACAAGTAGTAATAATGTTATTTCAGATGGCTTCGCCTCTGTTGGTCTGCATTTAGATGCTACAGCAACCTATATTTTTGCCGGCCCTGTTGGCGCAACCGTAATGATTGGTGGCAATATGAATTCGTTTGATGCAGCTAAATATCAATCAGTAAACAATTATCCTTCATTTCAAACTCTTACTGCAACAAATTATTATTCAGGCCAATTCTTAGTTGGACCTTGCCTTGCATTTGGCAGCGACTTTAAAGTAACTGTGCGTGGATTAGTTGGCATGGTTATGATTGGCCAACCAACTTATACAACTACCTCTACTATTGGTAGTGCAACTGAAACTTCGGTTACGACTGGAAAAGCCGGTAATGGCTTTGGTTATGGTGGCGGATTGGGTATTAAGTATAACTTCAACAGTAGTATGGGTTTATTAGTTAATGTAGACTATCTCGCTGCAAATATTACATACCCTGATGGCAGTACAACAAAAACTACTGTTGGAAGTAATTCGACTACTTCTTCTCCAACTACCTATACACAAACTATGGCTTTTGGCCTTATAACTGCTTCTGTTGGTATAGCATTTAATTTATAAAATACTCTTCGTTAATAATAAAAAAGCCCCGAATATTTCGGGGCTTTTTTATTGCATTTATTCCTGATTAAAAAGGAACATTTGAGAATGAGCCGTTTGTAATAGCAATAGTAGATCCGCTTGCATTTGGAGTTTTTTCATTAGCTACAAACAATATTGTGCCTGAAATTGTTCTGGTTGAGGTATTATAGGTAGTTAGGGTTAGCTTACCCGTATATACTGTATCCGTTAACCATTCGATGCTATTTGCTTTTTGAATTACGGTTGCGTATGAATTGGTGTTAGGATCTGATAACGTAATAGTACCTATACCAGGTGTTTTGTCAACAAATTGAATCACATATCCGCCACCCGCTGCACTAAACGGAATCTGCCCCCTGGTAGAACTGTACTGCGCAGAGGCCGTTAATGTATATGTAGTGCCATTAACAGTCATAGTGCACGTTGGTGGATTAGGGTTCACAGAAGCTGGTGGATCATTCTTCTTTGAGCAAGAAGTCAAATACGCCGCCATAGCAAATATGAATACGAACTTGATTAAAAATAACTTCATTATATAGTGGTCATTATGTAGTATTAAAATTAAGAAAAACCGTCATTACCCAAAATAAAAAGCCCCGCAGTATTGCGGGGCTTTTTATTTCTATAAAATGAATTATTATTTTCCGTGACAGATTGTAACTTTTTTGTCAAATCCCTTATCCATCATAGGTTTTAGCTACTTATTCATTGCTCAAGATACAACAGAGGTACAAAAGTAACTAAAATGCCCGTTTTTGATAAAATTTACAATTACTGGTAGTGTCTTATAGTAAACCTAATGCAATCCTTATAAAATGCACTGAATATTCAATTAAATACCCCCATTTGTTTACAAGCATTAAAATATGTAACTCTTAGAAAATTATTATCTTCCATCGGGTTATTTTCGTAATATTCCATCTTCTTGGCAAACGATTTATACTTTGTTTTGGGGTTAATCTTAAAATCAATTAGCATAGTATTAAGCCACCCTCTCGCATCTTTACTACTCAATTTAATAGCATACCTTTCTTTTATTCCAAATAAGCTATCCCATGTTTCAATTTGTTCCTTGTATCTACTGTTTGTGATTTTTAATTCAACATCTTCCTTTTTCATTTTAAGGATACTCGTACAGTTAAATTTAGCTTTAAATTCTAGTTTAACTGCTTTTTTCGCAAAAGGGTAGAATGCTTTCCTTCTCACTCCAATATTATCTCTTATCGGACTATTTGTTCCTTTATATGAACTATTACATGTCTTACAAATCGGAGCTAAGTTATTAGGGTTAACTGAATTAAATGGGTAAATATCCTTAGGTAAATAGTGGTCAAGGGCATCTCTCTTTGAATGCTTAGGTGTCAAAATATCATTGATCCCACAAAAAGGACACTTTTCATTTGTATCCACAAGTTTATCGTAATAATCATCAATCTCTCCACAAACTTTCTTAAATGCAATTATTTGGGGAACTTTGGAATAAAGGTTTTTAAAAAACAATTCAAGTTGCCTCTTCAGCGCTGGACGAATAGTATATATTTCAGAATAAAGCAATGGTGTTCCCATTCCCATACAAAGCTCTTCAATTGAATTATTTGCCAAAAATCCATTTCTAAGTTTTAATAGCTGAGCAGGCAAAAGTCCATTACAAATTCTATATACATTCTTGATAGGGTTTTTCAAATACCGGGGGTTTACACCATTTACAATTGGTACAAAATCAGGATGAAGTTTATTAATCAAAAAGTTTCCATTAGGTTTACACCAGACATTTAATACTAGATGCTCTATGTATTTCTGGATTTTTTCAAAATCATGATTGATATGTTTATAAGTATATAGCATTTACTTCTTTTTTCGGCTACTTATATTAGTGCGCTTCAATTCATTAATAGTAATTAATTTTTCAATAGAATCTCCTAATTGATTTGCAAATAAAATTGCCTGTTGTAGGTTAATTTTTCCATTCTTATATCTTTTCAGTACATCCTTTAATCGCTTATTTGCAATCCTTGAAATAGTTTCTTCTTTATGGAAAAGATTATGGGTTATTATACTAACAGATGCACCAAAAGTGTTAAAATCAGGTCTTGAAATATTAACTTTTCTATTGACCCCCTTAGATTTTTTAAATACAATAACATTGTTTCTGTCACAATCTGAAACAATAAATGGCGAATGGGATGTTATTAAAATATCCGAAAGGAATTTATCAGTCTTCTGCACCAGACAATCTCTTAGAGTACTAATAAATAATGAACGCCAATCAGGATTAAAATGTGTTTCTGGTTCGTCTAAAAGGAATAATGAATTTGAGTTCTTAAAAAGCAAGCATATCCCCATAGAATGCAGAAACTGATGTTCTCCATCAGAAAGAGACTTATTATAAATTTCCTCTGTATAAGTTCCAGTATCAATCATTAAGTCCTTAAATCTCATAATTCTTCTATCCGAAGGTAAAATAGGAACTGTTTCATTTACATACAAACTTTCACTTTCATATAGTTCCTTTTTGAGTTCAATTTTTACATCAAATAAATTTAGAGTAAGCAGAATTTGAAATGATTGAAATAACTTTATCGGTTCATTATCAAAACTTGTTCGGAATGCTTTTTTTGTTTCTTCATTGATGTTATAATCCAAAAGCAATGTTCCCTCATCATTCTCCCAACAAGTAGCACAGTTTTTTAAAATCTGTATCAAAGCCGTTAGGCGTGATGTAAGATCAAAGTTTTTTTCCTCTTTTTCTTTATTGGGGGAGCCTATTCGTTCATCTACTAATTGCCTATTTTTCCCTGATTGTATTCCTTCGTTTATACGAATAATAATGCGAAATTGGAAAATACCTTTTATACCCAAAGTCTTATAAATAGGGTCTAGTACTTTGGATTCTTGCATTAAATAATTTGTAAGAAATACCGCCTGACTAAAACTATTATCAAAATAAATCAACCTACCTGCTGGTTGAGTATATGGAAGTTCTCCTAATACGGCTTCTTCATATTCATCATAATGAATAAATCTCATCTTGAAAAATGGCAAACTCAAAATCTCATTCTCTCCCGATGAATAGCCCAAAACATAGTCTGGAAAAAATTTCTTTGCTTCTAAAGTTGTAAGCAAGGGTTCGCCAGTTGGATCAAAGCTTTTCCTATTAAGCCATGTGATTATGGGCGACTTTCCTTTTTCTTTTTCCACATGTATGTGGGCATTCGCATTACTGAATTTTTTATTACCCATTTCAGTCCATGTTGCTTTAATATCCTCCAATTTTAAAGGAAAATAATATTCCAATTCATAGGCATCAATTATAGCATTCTCACTTGAAAACCCATGTGGGTTATCCTCTTTATCATAAATAAAACTTGTAGGTAACTTTATATTCATGCATTCCAAGTGATAAAATATAGCAGCTAGCACTTCCAGAATATTTGACTTTCCACTACCATTCCTCCCAACAAGGCAATAAGGCATAAACTCATGAATTCTATTTTCTTGTTTGGTGGAAAGAAAACGAATCTCAAAATTTTCGGGTAAACTCCTGAAAGCTTCAAATATTTTAAGTCTAATAAGTTTCATTTAATAACTTGCAACTGAATTATTTTTTTCTCTTCATTATAGAACTGCCCTAGTTTAATATTTCCTAATCCTCTTAAAGAAGCAAACAAATGAAGTCGTATTTTATCATATTGATATTCCTCCTCTTCCAAATGAGCTTGTATTTTTTCCGCTAATTCCTCATAACTAAATGCTTTATTTTTGAAATATTTTATAACTACATTGTTCAAAATATCGTTAAGACTATTATTTATCTTAGTATTTTCAGATCTAATCTTAA
Source organism: Bacteroidota bacterium (assembly GCA_013285655.1). Classification (GTDB taxonomy): domain Bacteria; phylum Bacteroidota; class Bacteroidia; order JABEUT01; family JABEUT01; genus JABEUT01. The sequence goes on along the minus strand of JABDHI010000012.1, from coordinate 26,044 downwards.
TATTCTGCTCACTATTAGTTCCACCAATTGCCTTAGGAATTACGTTCTCAATATGAATATTACCCAAATCTATACTACCATTAAATACTAACGATGATACTGCAGAATAAAGCTTTCTAATCTCGTATATGTTCGCAGAATGAGAATTCTTAATTTCTATTACCTTCTTCACAATTTCACCAAATTCATCCTGTAATTCAATGGGTGGTTGAATTACTTCTATGTTTTTTATCATGGAAATATTCATGTTCTGTTGACGAGCACCCCTTTGTTGCCTTTTAAAATACTCCTTTCCAATTTGAATTAAGAAGTAGATAAAAATAGTATTGCATAGCTTTCTATTCAATTTAGCATAAGCAATAGCTTGATTACAAGTAACCTTACCTTTAGTAATTGAAGACTTTAATGCGGCAGTATCATACATACCTAGTAATAGACTTCCCTCTTCAATTAATTTTGCACCAGAATTTTTAACAGCCTCAAAAGTTATTTTCTCCTTGCTTTCATTAATGTATATATCTTGTAACTCTCCTGAAGTCAACCAAGGTATATCACCGGTAAAATATTCCTCATTGCTTCTTGAAGGAGTTCCCCCACTTTTCCAATCCCCCAAATTACCTAGTTGCATTTTATTAAATCCCTTCTGATTTCTAATTGGGTCACCAAACATCCTATTAAATCTACTGATCAGTATTTCATCCAACAATCCAATACTTTCTTCCCTTTTCGTTATAATTTCCTCAATCTTTGTAAGAAGTTTAGCAATTTTTCCTTGTTCCTGAATTGAAGGAATTGGTATATTAATTTCTAATAAACTATTATAGCTAAGATTCTCTCTTACTGCCCCTCTTGTTTTATTTCTGATTTGGTCATTTCCTATTGGGCTCTTCAAGTAACGCAATAAATAATCATTCCTTAAATTGTTTTTGCACTCAAATACTATGTATAGAGGGCTTATTGCCACTTCAAAATCAGTTCGTAAATAATCAATTGAGCCCACATTTATACGCGATGGATTATAAGCGAACTGATTGGGTCTTACAATTACTGTTATAGATAGAAAACTTGCCGCTTCCTTAACAGTTAGGAGTTTATCAGGAGGTTCAAATTGAGAAAAAGAACTGTTAAAATTACTCCCTTTGAGAATATTATTTAAGCAATCTTCAATAATAACCCTAAATTCATCCAGCGATAAGGATGTAACCACAAATTTTTCCAATTGATACCATCTTCACAGAAATTTACTATTGGTTAAAGGACATCGCAAAACTATACTGCTTTTATGGTAAAAACAAGTGTTCCGAGATAAACAGTTTTGACTTAAAACTGTTTATTTAATATTTGTCCTATGGTATCAAAATATTTTTATTGTGAAAAATCCAACACTATCCTTTCCGAAGCCTCTCGTTTTGCTTTATCCATTACTTTGGCATATATCTGTGTAGTCTTAATGTCCCTGTGACCTAGCATTTTGCTTACTGTATAAAGGTCAGTCCCCGCACTTAGTTGTAAGGTGGCATAGGTATGTCTAAAACAGTGAAAGGTTATGTTTTTAGTTATCCCTGCCTCCAGTATCCAACGCTTCAAGTGAAAATTGACAAATGCTGAGTATTGAAGTCCTTCAAAAGCTTTCTCATCCTGTTGACCTTCTACACCTAGTAATTCGTAAGCCTGTTGTGATATTGGTAATACCTCAACACCTTTAGTTTTCTTTTGTGTAAAATGTAATGTGTAGTTTGTTTTACCATTTGCGCCTTTATTTTTTCGTACCTCTTTCCATTGTAATTTTTGAATATCCGAGAATCTTAATCCAGTAAGTGCTGAAAATAAAGCAGCCTGTTTTAATAAAGGTAATCCGCATTCTGTACGGATTAGTTTATTTAATTCTTCAATCGTTACAAATTTTCTTTCAGTTTCAGCATCTTTAATACGTTCAACCTGAATACTAATATCAGTTTTTATTAATCCTTCCTTGTAGGCTTGTTTTAATGCAGCCTTTAACCTATTAAAATATGACTGTGCAGTATTTTGTGATATTAAAAATTTACGGCTTCTTAATCGGTGAGCCTTTAAAATATATGTTTTAAAGTCATTGCAAAATTTCACGTTAATGTCGGAAAAGCGTATTTTCCCTCCTGTAAATTCTTTAAGATAAACTAATGCACATTGCCAAGCTCCTCGGCTATTCTTATTTCTCTTTTCAATTAATTCTTGAAAGTAATCTAAAAAATCGCCATTGTATTTTTGAGTTGATAGAAATCCGTATTGGCCACTTTGAATTTCAATCTGTCTTTTTGCCCTAATGTTTTCAGCAAGGGACAAGGTTTCATTGTTATGATTCTTTTGTAGTGGTGTTTTAGCCTTATCGTATATGTATAGGCCTAATACTTCCCTACGGGTATTTTTTTGTGTATCAGGGTGTAAAATTGGTGGGTAGAAGTCAAGGTATAAACTTTTCTTGCCCCCTAAAATTACCTTGTTTCTTAGCTTTACTTTTATCATTTTCAGTTTGTATTTCTTGCCTAAAGGTACAAACAAGATACAACTGCCTCAAGTAAAGATACAACGGAGGTACAAATAATACGGTAGAAAACAGTATGAATACACTATACAAAAAGAGGTGTCAGAATGATAAAACCCCTATCAGGTTTAAACTTGATAGGGGTTTTGTATATAAAATGATACCAAATAAGTTTGGCGGTTACTTTCCGTGACAGTTTTTGTATTTTTTTCCACTACCACAAGGGCATGGGTCATTACGACCAATACGTTTCTCTGCCTTGGCGGGTTGTTGCGGCTTAGGAGCGGGTGCACCACTGCCTTGTTGTTGTGCATTAGCTTCTCCACCCGAACGGCTGGTTTCATATTCCACTTCCTGGTGTTCCAAAACCTCAGCTTCTTTTATCTGCTCCGGGTTCTGAACAAATACGGCACTCTTCATTAAGAATGAAGCAATGCTCTTGTTCATCCTTACTACCATAGCCTTAAATAATTCGAACGACTCGAACTTATAAATAAGTAATGGATCTTTTTGCTCGTATACAGCATTCTGAACCGATTGGCGAAGGTCATCCATCTCACGAAGGTGTTCCCTCCATTCATCATCCGTTACAGCCAGTATAACACTCTTTTCAAGTGCTTGCAATACTTCTTTACCACCGCTTTGGTAAGCGCTCTTTAAATTAACTACAATAGGCACTACTCTTAATCCATCAGACATCGGTATCTGAATGTTTTCGAAACGGTTATTAGGGTCTTCAAAAACATTCTTAATGAATGGGAATACTTCCTTAGATATCTTATCGTGTTTCCTTATGTAAGTGTCTTCTATCTTTTCGAAAAGCTTATGAGCCACATCCTCGCTCTTAAGGCTGTTAAATTCATCCTGAGTTACCGGTGGCTCTATAGAAAGCGTACGTAATACTTCAATTTTAAACCCTTCGAAATCGGTTTCTTCAGCGTGGTATTCGCTTACAATAGTTTCGCAAACATCAAGGAACATATTCGCAATATCAACCGAAATTCTTTCGCCAAATAATGCGTGACGACGACGTGTGTATATAACCTCACGCTGTTGGTTCATTACATCATCATAGTCGATAAGGCGTTTACGTATACCAAAGTTGTTCTCTTCCACTTTCTTCTGCGCACGTTCGATAGACTTGGTAATGAGTCCGTGTTGAATTACTTCCCCTTCTTCAATACCCATTCTGTCCATCATCTTAGCAATACGCTCTGAACCGAATAAACGCATCAGGTCATCTTCCAACGATACAAAGAATTGCGATGAACCCGGATCGCCCTGGCGGCCTGCACGACCACGCAACTGGCGGTCAACACGGCGCGATTCGTGGCGTTCGGTACCCATAATGGCCAAACCACCCGAGGTAGCAACATTGGCACCTAATTTAATGTCGGTACCACGGCCCGCCATGTTGGTAGCAATAGTTACTGTACCCGGCTTACCCGCTTCAGCAACAATCTCTGCTTCGCGCTCGTGTAATTTTGCGTTCAGTACGTTGTGTTTAACGCCACGCAGCTTTAACATACGGCTAAGTAATTCCGATACTTCAACCGATGTAGTACCCACCAGCACAGGCCTTCCTGCTTTTACAGCTTCCTGTATCTGGTCAATAACGGCATTGTATTTTTCTCTCTTCGTTTTGTAAACTAAATCTTCTCTATCCTCACGAACCATGTCTTTGTTCGTTGGTATGGCAACAACTTCAAGTTTGTATATACTCCAAAATTCACCCGCTTCTGTTTCGGCCGTACCAGTCATACCGGCAAGCTTATGATACATACGGAAATAATTCTGTAGAGTAATAGTAGCGTAGGTTTGAGTTTCTGCTTCTATCTTAACATTTTCTTTTGCTTCAATAGCCTGGTGCAAACCATCAGAATAACGACGGCCTTCCATAATACGGCCTGTTTGCTCGTCAACAATTTTTACTTCCCCTTCCATCACCACATACTCCACATCTTTTTCAAATAAGGTGTATGCTTTTAATAACTGGTTAATGGTGTGTACACGTTCGGTTTTAATTGAAAAATCACGGAGCATTTCATCTTTCCGCTTCGCTTTCTCTTCATCCGGAGCTTCCATTTTTTCAATTTCCGCTATCTCGCTTCCAACATCAGGAAGGATAAAGAACTTAGGGTCTTCGCCTTGCGATGTAATGAGGTCAATACCTTTTTCCGCTAATTCAACTGTATTATTTTTTTCATCTATAACAAAAAAGAGCTCTTCATCGATCTTGCTCATTTCTCTGCCATTATCCTGCATGTAGAGGTTCTCTGTCTTTTGCAAGAGCGCCCTACGGCCTTCTTCACTTAAAAATTTAATGAGTGCTTTATTCTTAGGCAGACCTCTGTGCGCACGCAATAATGCAACACCGCCTTCTTTTTCCTTTTCTTTATCTCCGCTCTCAATTAATACTTTAGCATCAGCCAAAGCCTTATTTACATAGGTACGTTGTGCGTTCATCAGTTTTTCCACACGCGGTTTCATCTGGAAGAACTCATGCTTATCGCCACGCGGTGTAGGACCCGAAATAATTAATGGGGTACGTGCATCATCAATCAATACTGAATCGACCTCATCGACAATGGCAAAAAAGTGTCCGCGTTGCACCAGGTCTCCCGGTGAACGTGCCATATTATCACGCAGGTAGTCGAAGCCATATTCGTTATTAGTTCCGTACGTAATATCAGCTAAGTAAGCATCGCGCCTTTCGTTCGAATTCGGCTCATGCCTGTCAATACAATCAACTTTAAGTCCATGAAACTGGAACAAAGGGGCCATCCATTCTGAGTCACGTTTTGCCAGGTAATCGTTTACCGTTACTAAATGTACACCACGGCCCGATAATGCATTGAGGTAAACAGGTAATATACCCACAAGGGTTTTACCCTCACCTGTAGCCATTTCGGCAATTTTACCCGAGTGCAATACTGCACCACCAATAAGCTGAACAGGGTAAGGCACCATATCCCACTTTACATCATTACCGCGCACACTCCAGGTTGTGTTCCAACTGGCAGTATCGCCTTGTATCTTAATGTGGTTAAAATCTGCTGCAAGTTCTTTATCCCACTCAGTAGCATTTACTTCAATGGTTGCTTTTTCTTTAAAGCGCCTTGCTGTTTCGCGCATTACTGCAAATGCTTCAGGCAATATGCTGTCAAGCTCGCTTGTAATGGTGGTTAATATTTCTTTCTCAAGTTTATCAACTTCAGTATATATATCTTCCTTTTCTTTTACCGGAAGAGCTTCATCTGACTCAACCTTTTGCTTCAGTTCAGTCTTGCGTTGTTCGCTGGCGCCAATTTTATCCTGTATACGTTTTTTAAACTCAGCTGTTTTGCCACGTAATTGATCATTACTAATGGAAGCCAGTGACTTTTCAATTTCAAGTATATTATCTACTACCGGTTGAATTTCTTTAACATCGCGGTCGTGCTTATTACCAAATACCTTCGATAATGCACTTACAAAACCTTCTAACATGATTGCAATTTTATATAATTAGTAAAGGAAGCAAAAATAAGGCAAATTCCCGCACGGCGGGATATTTCCTTTTTGCCCTTTAAAAAGACGTTTTTAGGCCTAAAATACTTCGCCAACGTTGAAAAAGAAGCCCCTGGAGCCTTGATCGCCAATACCATAGTCAATACAGAGGTTGGTATTGGAATATTTATTCATTTTAATACGCAATCCTATGCCTTTACCTACGTGAATGGCAGTAAACCTTTCGGAAGGGTAATTAGGCACCGATTCGCCATTGCAAAACACCACCCCGCCAAGCAAGCCATTCCGCAAAATATCGAACCTATACTCCCCCTCCAAGTATATAATATCTGAACCTCTGAACCTGCCCTGTATAAAGCCCCTGCCAGTATTTGAATATTCATCCCATCCAACGCTTGGAAGATCGAAATACGGTACTTTGCCCCCATAGGTAAATTCATTCCAGCTCCAAAAGGCTAATACGTTGCTCGGATACTTAGAAAGACTTATGTATTTCCTGAATTCCACTTCTATTTCCTGCCAGTTAGATGAACTCCCTAAGCTGGTCAAATTATCACGGTATTCCAAATCGGCATAGAATGCATTTTTGGGGTTATTAATATTGGTTCGGCTATCGTATTTTAAACGAGCCACAAGTCCTGAAGAGGATGTTGCACCTACCGAATGTGTATATCCCTCATACTGCCGGGCATGCCCGTATTCTTTAATATTATAATGATAATCCCAATCGTACCCTATGCCGCCATATAAGTTATGCGAAATAGCATAGAGTGCCTCCTGAGATATTTTTATGTACGAATAATCTACCGAGTCGGCTTGCGATATTAAACGCCGGCCTCCCAGTCCGTATGTAAAAGAAGGATATTGATAAAAGCGATAATCACCCAGAATATTGATCTTGTTATCTTTTAACCATATACTGCTTAGTAATGGTATAATGGTTTGCTGCTTAAGAGAGTATAAAGGGTTTAAGGTAATTACCGATAAATTCGTTGTTTTCGGGTTATTGGTATAGAAAGAGAAATTCGAAGCCAATATAAAAGTTACTCCATTAGAAAGGGAATAGCCCAAAGCGGGAAAAATGGATTTATATAATTTACCCGCTCTTAGGTTTTCAGTATCTGCTTCTTCATTGTTTTTTATCTTAAGTACTTTAGTGATCATATCCATTGCATCCTTCTGCAAATAACGATTGGTATCGTTCTTCTTTGCCTGAATGGAAGTATCTTTTGTATTAAAGGCAGGTAATTGAGCAAGGGTGCACGTGGAGACGGTTACCTGTAATAGGATAAACAGTAAAATTTTCTTAAACCTTATTCTACGCAAAACTGCCCTGATTATATTTAATAGTTCGCCACTTCATTTCTTTGTACCTTACTTATTCGACGATATTAAATTGGTTTACTTGCTTTAATTCAAATCACTAAAATACTTCACCTAAGTTGAAGAAGACACCACGTGACCCAAATAACCCGATAGCATAATCAATACACAGGTTAACATCAGAATATTTGTTGAACTTTATACGAAGGCCAACTCCCTCTGCCGGATCAACATATTGAAACCTATTAGATGGCCATTGGCTTGCACTACCCGCATTCGAAAATATTACACCGCCGAACAGGCCATTGTGTGTTATGCCAAATCGGTATTCTGCCTCCAAATATACAAGGTTGGTTCCTCTGTAAAAGCCCTGTATATAGCCTCTGCCCGTATTTGAATAAGTATCCCACTGATTACTTGGCAGATCAAAATAAGGCGCTTTCCCATTTGTAAATTCATTCCAACTCCAAAAGGCAAGTACATCATGTGGTGATATCATTACATACTTTCTTATTTCAACCTGCAGGTATTGCCAGTTCTGGTTGCTACCCAAAAAGGTAGTGTTTGCCCGTAATATTACACTTGCGTATAATGACTTCTTCGGGTTATTGCTATTTGTACGGTTGTCGTACATTAAATGCACTATAGGGCCCGATGAAGTGGTTCTTCTTAGCCCATCATTGTATAATTGAAAATTCGTTACATCAGTGGTTGTGCTGATGCCATAATGATAATCGAAGTCATAACCAGCACCCACATAATAATATGAACTAAAATGTCTGAGTACTTCCTGGTAAATCTTTATATATGAATAATCAACTACATCAAAATTTGATAGTGAATTGTCTGAGCCCAATCCAAATGTTTTAGACGGGTAATTATAATATCGCCAATCGCCAAGCAAATCATATTTATTATCCTTTGTCCAGATATTACTAATAATAGGCACTATTAATTGATGGTCGAGGGAGTATTGTCCTCCGAAAGTAAAGACGGACAAGTTGGTGGTTTTAGGATCGCTTGTATAAAAAGAAGAATTTACCACCATTACTCCTGTAAGGCCACCCTCAAGTGTGTACCCGCCTGCAGGAGCAAAAGAAAAGAATAATTTACCTGGCCTTTCAAAAAGACTATCAGTATTATTACTTGTCTTTATTTTAAAGATGCTTCTGAAAATATCGCCTATATCTTTTTGATCAGGCATCTTCTGCTCTCTTTTAGCAATCACCATACTGTCTCGATTGGTACCCGCTACTTCTCTCATGGTTTTAATAACCGTGTTAGTTTGGGCGGTGGATAGCTCTGAGGCTAGTACTAATAAAATCAAAATGGTTTCCCACTTTTCGAGTAATCTACTTATAGGCAATTGAATAGGGTTTATCTTCAAAATTACACAAAGGTATCTTCTGCCCACTTGCAAATATCTCTTTATAGACGACTTGGCTTCAATAACCCTTCAAGCTGAGTTTAGCTACGCTTAACATTAAAATAAAAAAGCCCCGCACAACTGCAGGGCTTTATTATAAATAAAGTAAGTTCTAAATATTAAATGCTCTGGAAATACAGAAGCCAAGCTTGAATCCTCCTTTACTCCATGTATCTGTAGAATTAGGTATGATATTGTTAATGTCAAGATAAGCAGCATTGCTTAGGTTAATTTCAAATACGTGTCCGCCTGTTTCAATTTCATATCCCACAGAAAAGACGTTATAGTATGGTGTAGCCGTGTTATTCATTCGGTATGCCGACATGATATAGTTATACTCGAATACTAGTGCAGCATGTTTACTAAGTCTTACTCTGCCTGCAGCACCAATATAAGCAATGTTGTTGGAGTCGCGCGCACCACTTGAAGGATTATGCACCGCCAACACATAATTACGGTGATTAAAGCCTGCAATTAATTCAAGTGAACCAACATCACCAAATTTTCTGTCAATTAATAGCTCTGTAGTGTAGGTCATCCTGTCTCTGGTGCCTTGCAAAGCAGCTGTTGAATCAGTACCTCCGCTATAAAACACAGAGCTTAATTCAGGTGTTATTGCTGCATCGCCATAAATAGCAAGCGATATGGGCATACCAATAGATTGTTGAGTAAGTGGCCTGTATTTAATACTCCCATCTAATAATTCCAAACTTTTACTACGGCCAACTGCCACTTGTAAGTTTTTAAGTATACCAAATTCAAAACCTAAATAAATATCGGTAACCACATCAAACCCATAAAGTGTATGTATGCCACCATTACTTGCAGCGCCCATATTACCAAAACGGTGATCGACCCTAAATACCATTACCCCTGGTGATGCAGTTTTAGTGGTTTGCTCATTTATTAACCTGGTATCCTTCCATGTCGACTCCAATGGAGGAGGAGGTTGTGTAGTTTTTTGTATTGAATCTGTGATTCCTAATAAGCTTTGGCTATTGGCAGTAAAAGCGGTTCCACACAATAACACTGCACCTAATAAAAGGCCTTTGTTTAACTGCATAATTTTAAAATCTACTATTTCTTATAAGGTTTCATTGTGGCCCTAACAGTTACATCCACATTATCTGCCACATTCATGCTAAGGAAAGAAGGTAATTTAATATTATAGTCAGCAATTTTAACGTTGAACTTTGCATAAACAAATAATATTCCATTCTTTACAGTAATGGTACCCGGAACGGTAATTTGTTTTTTAACTCCGTGCATATCCATAGTACCGGTTACCGATACGTTATAAGTTCCATCCTCTAAGTAATCAACCGAACCGGTAATTTTTCCGGTAAATACTGTTTTTGGAAATTTAGCCGATTCCATATAATCTTCATTGAAGTGTTCCTTCATTAAAGGCTTTGGAAAATCAAAAGATGTATTGATAAGGCTTACGTCAAACTCACCGGTTGCAACGCTCATAATAGGTTTGCAAACTGTGTTTGCCGCATCAATATCTTCAGCACTGGTTTTTGAGAAGAAAGATATACGGGCAGAATCAGCCATATATATTTGTCCGAATCCATAGCCAAACATAGTTGCACAAAGTGCTGCGGTAAGAATTAATTTCTTTTTCATATTTAGATTTTGAGTTTACTATTGAGGGGCGCCTGCTTGAAGCCATGCGTCTAGCTTCAACCTATCGCATTCGCTCCAGCCTGGTTGAGGAACATTAGGCATTGGTGTAGGATAGGTAGGTTGAAGGTATTGATACATAGTGCTGCCTGTTCCGCCTGATATTGCCTGTTGGAGTTTAGGTGCGGTCCATGAAGAAAAGTCACCACTTACTTTAGTGGCACCCGCGCCATGACAGCTTGGCGTTGTTGCACACTGTGCATTAATAATGCCTTGTATTTGACCTGAGTTTGTTGAGTAGGTCATTTTACTGGTATCGCAACTTGAAGGAGTTATAGGAGCAGGAAGTGCATTTTCTTCGCTGTCACACGAATTAATTGTCATAATAGCTCCCACTATTGCAACCCCAATCAAAAATTTATTCTTCATACAGATTTGTAAAATAATGTAGCGTATAGTTTTCCTATACGCTACATACTATAGAACTTATTATTGAACTACTACCTTTTTGCAGGCAAATTGTCCGTCTTGAACAACTTGAACAAGGTATATACCGCGTGCAACTGAAGGCATTTCGAAACGTTGATTATACTCACCGGCAGACTGTTCAACAGAAGGTGCAAGTGTTGCCACTTTTCTACCATCAATTGAATACAAGTTGATCTCAACTTGTTTAGTACTTTGTAGTGAATAACTAATATTAAAATGATCCTTTATAGGATTAGGATATACGTCGAAAGAGTTACCTGCTTCCTCAACATTTTGTACCGAAACAGTTGATTGAGGTGTAAGAGTTAATTCATAAGGAGAAGCCATTTTATCGCCACTTGTGCTACCATCACCATTAACACCCATTATAGTTGCATATATATAAGCATTGCCTGTTGAAGGAGCTGTCCAGGTAAAGGTTCCACCTGTAGTTGAATTGATTTTGGAGGTATGCGTAATATTAGTAGGGGCACCACTATTAGCAATTTTCTGGGTTGAAGTACCTGCACCAAGAGTACCTGCATCCAGTGAAGTTGAAGCTTGTCCATTAATTATTTCAAGGTCAAATCCAAAATATGAATAGCCTGTTAACTTAAGAGTAAATGTATATTTTGTACCTGGTATAAATTGGTTGTTACTACCACCTAAAGCAGGTGAAGCTGTTAAAGTAAATGTTGGGGTTGTTTTTCCACCACTGTGGCAGCCAGTGCAATCTCCAGCGCCGTCCGGAGGAGAATCTGTATACTGATCCATACCTGATGCATGACGGGTTCCATTATGATTATTACTTGTAGAGAACCCAGTAATTATCATTGCAGAAAGTGCGATTCCAATTCCAATAAGTAGCTTTACTTTTTTCATAGTTTTTAATTTTTAATTGACGCCAGGTACGTTATTTTTAATTAATGGGTTAGCTAAACTATATAATGTTACTTCAATTTCCAAACTTATTGACTAAAAACTCCTCATAATCAACTATTCCACATTATTAGATGAGGAAATATGCCTTATGGTTGGGTTATGCTAAAAATATTATTTAACTATCTGATTATCAATACTAACCGAATACATTTAATTGGGTGCCTTTAAGCGAAGTACTGTATTTTTTTACCCCACTTGTAGCGGGTCCTTGCGTTACATTGCCATTTTCATCAAATAATGAGCCATGGCAAGGGCATGGGAATGTGGACTTACCGTCGAATTGTATGGTGCAACCTGCATGAGGGCAAACATCATATAAAGCAATAAAATTCCCAGAATGATCGCGGGCAATTATAATGTTGTTTGCACTGTTATACACATATCCCCCATTTTGTTGTAAGGCACTGTATTGTGATGAACTGATATCAATTGTGAAATTTACAGTTGGTGCAGTGGTAGTATTATTATTTTTTTTACAAGCTTCTAAAAAAGCTGATGCACCTGCAATACCACATGAAAGAATAATTGACTTCTGAAGAAAATCGCGTCTGTCCATATTAAAATATAATTAGGGTACTAATGCCTCTATACTTATTAGATGTACTTATACACCAAAGGGTTGGGTACGATATTATATTAAGTGATTAAAAATGATATGTAATTCCTGTACCTATACCTGCATATGGTAAAGTATTTGCTCCCTTTGAAAATATAGGGGAACCTTGTAACGAAGGTTCGAGGAAAATAGAAATGCCTTTGTATAAGTTATACCTAACACCGGGAGCTAAATAATAAGAGGTGTATATTTTTTTCGAATTATCAATTCCTTCTTTTGCGTTGCCTTCATCCCAATTAAAATCACGCCATTGCATGTCCATTTGCCTTAATGCTATTATATTGGCTTCTATTCCTCCGGTTAGGTAAAGTCCCCATTTGCTATTGGTTATAAAATTGTACTTGAGTTGAATGGGTATACATATATAACTTGCTTTCTCCTCCCCGCTAACCACCATACCATCGCCCACTTTTGGCGATTTAACGTAAGGGCAATTTACTGTACCTATACTTGTTTGAAAAGAATATCCTACTTCACCATTTTGTTGTTTTTGGGCGTATATAGTAGTTGGTGCAACCGATACGTTAAAGCTATAAAACAAACAACCGGTAGTAATACTTAAATTCTTAAGTATATTATAATCAACTTTTAATCCTGCTACAAACGGATGTGCCTCTTCTTCGTTTGCAGAAACATTATTTACGGTTACAATATCAGTTGCTTCGTTCTCCAATAACTCATCAGATATATACGGTTCAAAGAAGAGTGATACAGAAAGTTTTGATAAAATATTTTTCCGTGCCGCTGAACTTACAGTGCTTTGCACCGGCTCTATATTATTTGATATTGCAAGCGGCAAAGCACTTGCCTGCGGTATTGTATTATTTCCATTCACATTAATAAATTCAGGCCCTTCAGATACTTCGGTTGTGCTTGCATTCGAAGCGATTGGCTCGTTGGTAGAAGTATAAACAGTACCATTGTTACCAACCTTATTTGAATTCACAGCACTTGCTGTTATAGTATTTCCATGCTCATGCTTTTTGTGTCTTTTTCTTTCATATACCAAGGGCTGCGCAGTACTTGAAACATTAGTAGAATTTAAAGCAGTTGATGCTGAAGCATTAATGTGATCATGTTTTTTATGCTTCTTTTTTTCATATACTAAAGGCTGCACTGACTTGAGGCTTGTATTAGAATTAGTAGCAATTTCATGCTTAACCTCTTGTTGCTTTACTACTTTCTTTGCCGACCTTTCTTCAGCCTGGCTTGTAGCTTGTTTTGTAATAACCGGTGCAGCACTGGTACCTACAGTGGTTGAATTGGCTACTGGCGCCGGTTGAATATAAGTAACATGTTCTGCTGCAACCAGCTTACTTTTAACATCGTTCAATTGCTTTTGCATATATATTATATACGCAGTAAGCCCCATAACTGCTATGCTAAAAACAGCGGCAACTATCCTCCATCGGTTAATAGATCTCTTCTTTATAAGATTGCTTTTAAACAAAGCATCTTCCGAAGCGTTTATCCAAAAACTCTCAGAGGGTTCAGTCTCCATATTGTCAATGGAGTTTCTGAAAATGTCATCAATATTATTATTTGTAAGCTTTTCGCTCATCGTAAAGCTCTGCAATTAAAATGTTTCTCGTTATCTTCTTCTTCAACAGTGTACGTGCATCCGATAAGTTCGACTTTGATGTTCCTTCAGCAATGCCCAACTTCTCAGCTATCTCTTTATGGGTCATTCCTTCAAAAGCATATAAGTTAAATACCATTTTATACATCGGTGGCAGCTCTTGTATCATTTTTAAAAGCTCATTTGCGTTTATCTGGCTTGTTACATCTTCTACGCTTATTACATTTTCAACATCTGCCACATCTATTACCGGGTAAACTGCAGCCGATTTTCGGTAATGCTCAATTGCTTTGTTCACCATTATCTTACGTATCCAACCTTCAAAAGAACCTTGTTTTTTAAACTGCGCCAACTTCTCAAAAACCAGTATAAATCCCTCTTGTAATATATCTTCTGCCTCAAACCTACTATGCGTATACCTCATGCAAACTGTCAGCATCTTGGACGCATATTGCTTATAAAGCATCTGCTGAAAGGCCCAGGTTCCCGACAGGCAGCCATCTATTAATTCCTCCTCTGATATCTTTTGAGACATTGCCTCGTTTATTAAGATGATTCTATAACCTAAAAGGTTGGGTAGCCGACTAAATTATTGGCTTTCCTGGGGTTATCAACCTTACTCACTTATACAAATATCAGATTTTTTACCTTATCTGCAACTCGCCCCATTGCTTTAATATTCTATGATTGTTCTCATGACCCAACTATTTCCAAAATTCTTCATCTACCTTGTATACTGTACAACCGAAAGGTAAAACCTAAATCTGTAAATGATACAATTATATACTCACAAACTACAAGAGAATCTATTTTGCAATTCTAAACTTTGTGCCGTAATTAATTATTAATCAATTACATTCAATTACAACCCCATGAAATTTCAATTATCCCGATTATTTTCTGTTAAACTAGCTACTACAATAATAGTAGTGCTTTTTATTTTGGCTGTCAATTCCTGCGAAAAAAATGCCGCTCAGCCAGCGCCTTTACCAACCGGTTGTGATACTGCCAACCTAACGTATACAAACAGTATGCAACTGCTTATTAATGTTAACTGTGGTAGTTTTAATACAAGCTGCCACGCCGGAATATCTGACCATGGCGATTTTAGTAATTATGCTTCCATGAACCGTTATGTAACAGGTGGCGAACAAAGTTTCTTTTACAGGTACATATTTATTGAAAAAAGAATGCCTATAGCGCCTGAGCTTCCGCTTGATGCGTGTACCAGCGCTAAGTTTAAAGCGTGGTTATTGGCAGGTGCGCCACAATAAATATTAGAATTTAATTAGATAAAGCTTATAAAACCCCATCCTACTATATTATGAAGACTCTAAAAAAATTGTGCCTTAGCGCATTTATTTTATTCGCAAGTTATTTTTCAGCAACAAGCCAAACACTTGCTACCCTTGAAGATTCTATACAAAAAAGTCAGGTTGCTATACCACAACTTGGTTCTACATGGAAAGACACACGGATCATTAATGCACAAACAACTAAAACAGTCGACCCGAATGTAATGGTGTTTAGAATTGAACACCGCTTTGGTAATATGGGTACCAGCGGCGGCGGCTTCCCAACTCTGTACGGATTCGATGTAGCTTCTGATATTTATTTTTCATTTGAATTTGGTGTTACCAGGAACCTGCAATTGAGTTTAGGCCGAAGTGAACAACAACAGCTAATAGATATAAGCGGCAAGTATCGTATACTTACCCAAAACACCATTGGCATGCCGGTATCCTTAGCATTTTATGAAGATGCAGGAATAACTCCTGAAGCCAATTCAATATTATACGCTGAGGCTGTGTCGCCTGCACAACATTTTTCAGACCGCTTATCTTATGTTTCTCAGTTATTATTAGATCGCAGATTTAGTAATCGTATATCAGCTGAAGTATTTGCCGGATACAGTCATCGCAATTATGTGTTATCCGCTGTTAATCCTAATAACGGCGCTACCGATCAAAATGGCATTCCATTTGCAGGTGGCGGAGGCAGAGTTATGCTAACCAAACACTCCTCTATTGTGTTCGATTATTTTTACATTATCTCTCCTTTCCGTACCAACAACAATCCCAGTTATTCTAATGCATTTTCAATTGGCTATGAAATTGAGACCGGTGGACACGTATTTGAAATTAACCTGAGCAACGCCTCTGCCATAAATGAAAACAATATCATTCCATATACTACCGATTCATGGAGTAATGCTGCTTTCAAATTAGGGTTCTCTATTTCAAGGGCTTTCACTTTGTAATTATGGCATACCTACTATAGCCAAATAAGTGTTACCTTAGTTGCAACGTAAATGGTTCAATTAAAAACACAAACTATGGCTTACAAGGTAGGAGACAAAGAGGTTGTTAAAAAGACTTATACAGCCGAAGAAGTGGAATTATTCGCTGTATTATCTACTGATAAAAACCCGGTTCATTTAGATGATGCCTATAGCGCTAATACCGTTTTCAAAAAAAGAATTGTGCATGGCTTCCTCGTCGGCAGCTTAATTTCTGCGGTACTGGGCAATAAAATGCCCGGTAACGGATCTATTTACTTATCTCAGGCAATGAGCTTTAAACGGCCCGTTTATTTAAACGAAGAAGTAACCTGCGTGGTAGAGATCATGGAGATCATCCCGGAAAAATCGATCTACAAGTTAAGCACCAACTGCTACAACAGTAAAAACGAAATAGTTATTGAAGGTAACGCAGTAATTAAATGGATGCCTCCTTCGGCATAGTATTTTTCTACATTTGCTTCAAATACCTTAAATGGAAAAGATACGTCTTACACAATATAGTCATGGTGCCGGATGCGGGTGTAAAATTTCGCCTAAAATATTAGATACTATTTTACAATCGGCTAAACCTGCGTTGCATAATAAAAATCTTATTGTAGGCAATGCCAGTAAAGATGATGCAGCGGTGTATGATATTGGCAGCGGACGCGGGGTGATAAGCACTACCGATTTTTTTATGCCTATTGTTGATGATGCTTTTAAGTTTGGCAAAATAGCATCAGCCAATGCTATAAGCGATGTATATGCCATGGGCGGAACACCCTTAATGGCAATAGCTATTTTAGGCTGGCCAATTAACACAGTGCCTATTGAAGCTGCACACCAGGTTATGGAAGGTGCACGCGAAATTTGTGCTGAAATAGGAATACCATTAGCAGGCGGCCATAGTATTGATTGTCCTGAACCCGTATTTGGCCTTGCCGTTACAGGTATGTTAGACCTTAAGTATTTAAAACGAAACGATACCGCTTCAGAAAACTGTTTGCTTTACCTTACCAAACCTGTTGGAGTAGGTATACTTACAACTGCAGAAAAAAAAGGCATTTTAAAGAAAGAACATGAGGGCCTTGCTGCCGACAATATGATGAAATTAAATTCGGTTGGCGCGAAATTGGCACAAATAGATGGCATAACTGCAATGACCGATGTTACAGGCTTTGGTTTATTAGGACACTTAAAAGAAATGTGCGAGGGCAGTAAATTACATGCTACTGTTTACTTCAATAAAATAAAATTAGTTGCTGAGCTTGATGACTATATTGCACAGAAAGCAATACCGGGCGGCACACACCGTAACTGGGACAGCTATGGCGATGCAATAGGACCACTTACCGATAAACAACATGATATACTTTGTGACCCGCAAACCAGTGGCGGATTATTAATTGCTGTTACACCGGAAGCAAAGGACGAAGTTGAAGCCTTGTTTAAAAAAGAAGGCTTATCTGACCATATTGAACCTATTGGCTTACTGGGTAAACTTAAACCGGGAGAACCATTGATCTCTATAAAATAATATTGTATGGAACACTTATCAATACGCCCTGCTACTGAAAATGATCTCGAAGGTATTTTAGAAATATACAACGACGCTATTTTAAATACTACTTCCGTTTACAATTATAAACCTCATACCATTGAGATGCGCAAAAAATGGTTTGCCGAAAAACAAGTTGCCGGCCATCCTGTTTTAGTTGCAACCATCAGTGATAAAATCGTTGGCTTTGTTTCGTATGGACCTTTCAGAGCATGGGCTGCTTATAAATATACGGTTGAGCATTCGGTATACGTTCACCCAGATTTCAGAAAGAGAGGCATTGCAGGTGAGTTACTTGAAATGATAATTGAAACTGCACGCCAAAATAATGTGCACGCTATAATTGCTGGTGTCGATTCTAATAACGGTATAAGTATTCAATTGCACAAACGATTTAAGTTTGTTGAAGTGGGCCACTTTAAACAAGTAGGCTATAAGTTTGGCAAATGGCTCGATCTTATTTTTATGGAGTTGCTGTTGGATACTCCGGAAAATCCAACCGAGAACTAACTCAGATAATATTCACATAATCGAACTGCGAGCCAAGAATCTTAGCATCGTTTGCACCTATCCAACGATTAAGCACTGTGGCATATATCGATCGGAAATCGATGTGATATTTCAAATCGCCCTCATCTAAATCGGCCAAGTTAGCGCTTTCATTATAAATGCCGGGCTTGGTTAAGGCACCACCCACCAAAAACATATTATTAGCAGTCCCGTGGTCTGTTCCGCTGCTGCCATTTTCATGCACCCTGCGTCCGAATTCCGAGAAGGTCATAACCATTGTGTCTTTAAAACGATTGTTCTGTTTCAGGTCGCTCACGAAAGCTGCAAGCCCATCCGATAATTCCTGTAACAGTTTTTCCTGTCTGCCCTTTTGCCCTACATGGGTATCAAAAGAACCGATTGAAACATAATACACACGCGTATCAATACCCGAAATGATCAACTCTGCAATTGTCTTCAGGTTCTTTCCAAATTCTCCTTGCGGATAATCAGTTGTACTGCGAAAATTATTGAACTTATCATAAATAAAATCGGCTGATGAAATAGTCTCTGCCTGTGTTTTATATAAATAATCTACCGTATTGTTTTCATGATGTGTGGTTGCATAATCTGCTGATACATCTCTTAATATTTTACGTTGTGTATCCTGGTGAAGCCTCCTCGGATCGCTTATGGCCATCCCTTTTTTATTTAGTCCTTTCATGGCTAAGCTCAATGTATCATCCACCTCAATGGCACCGTAACCTGCACAGCCACTACATTCATTATCTAAATAACGGCCCAGCCACCCATTCTGCAAATACTTATCTGCATCGCTAGCTGTTTGCCATATATCCATCGACCGGAAGTGCGATCTATCCGGGTTTGGATAACCTACATTATTAATGATAGCCATAGAACCATTATCAAACAAGTCTTTCATCCCTTTCATTACAGGATTAAAGCCAAGTTCACCATTCAACGAAAGTGCATCAGCCTGCTTTACTGCCAGCGTTGGACGTAGACGGTAATAATCATCATTCCTGTATGGTATAACTGTATTAAGCCCATCATTACCACCCGACATTTGTATAACCACCAATGTTTTATTCCCTGCCGGAAGTATGCTGTTATTCAAAGGTTGAAATGCTTTCAAAAACCTGGGCAACAGTAGTGATGCCGATGCAAGGCTTGAATGACGTAAGAAATCTCTGCGGCTGTAACTCATGGCTTTGGCTTTAACACATTTGATATTCAGGCACTGACATTAAGGCAACGGTTAGGCTCTTAATAAAACTTTCGCGTGTATCCTTAACTATATATTTCGAAATGGTCTCTTCCTTAAATTGGGGTGTAGGAGTTTGTATGAGATATTCTGAAATAGCCTGATATAAGTTCTCATCCTTCACATCATTAAAGGCATTAATGTAAGTAGCCCAATCAGGAGTAACGGCAAAATTGCCTAATTTTTTAGGTTGGCTCTGTTGCATATCTACAGGGCCCATCATTTTATGTTCCGCTTCCTCAGGACTTTCTTTCGGCTTTACCTGAACAGTTGTATTATTAAAAATAACGCCCGGCAACGATACTCTGAACATCAGCGAAGAACTGTCAATCCAATCTCTGCCACCAGGCCAGCCGGCAACATTAGGCGGCATAAACAAAACCTGCCCTAATACTTTTTGTACATACAAGGGCGCCATAGGATTATTTAATTGCAATGGCACTGCACGTTGCAGGTTAACAATAAGTTCTACCGGAGATTTTATTCGAGTCCCTACATTCTGCTCCTCATAAAACCAGTCAGAAATAAAAATGCTATACATCAAATTATTCAGGTTATAATCTGTCTGAAATTTTGATGCCAGAAATTTGCATTTCTCTTCGTCAGTATTTTCGTTTACAAAGTAGCGGTATATCTTACGGGTAATGAATAGTGCTGTTTGCGATTGCTCTAATATTATATTCAGTACATCGTCGCCATTATAATTACCCGTTTTACCTAAAAATGTTTTACTACTGTCGTCATGTTGCTCAGGGCGAAACTCAAACTCACCTTGCTTATTGAACCTCCATCCCGTAAAAGCACGTGCAGCATTCTTCACATCGTCTTCGGTATAATTGCCACGCCCCATGGTAAAAAGCTCCATCACCTCACGGGCAAAATTTTCATTCGGGCTCTTTTTCCTGTTTTGTTGATTATTTAAAAACTGCAACATAGCAGGCGATTTTGATATGAATGTGAGCAGGTCGTTGTATTTACCCAACGCATTCTGCCTCATCCCGTTATTCATTTCCTGGTCGAATACAGACAATTGCGACCGGCAAGCGAAATGCCCGTGCCAGAAAAGTGTCATCTTTTCGCGCAATACATTATTAGTGCTAACCATTTGGTTAACCCATTCCATATTAAGGTCCTTTACTTCCTTCCCTTGGTCAACCGCAAACTGCTTTCTCTCATCTGCCGTCATATCTTTCACATCGGGCATAGTATCCATAGCCTTTGCTGATTGCAATGAGGTAATGCTTTGAGAATTAGAAAAAAGTTTATTTACAGCATCCTTAATATCCATGTGCGCCATGGCAGCTACATCGGCCGGAGAAGGCATAAAACCTGCCCGTAAATAAAGGTGCTGTATTTTCTTCTGGTTGCTGAGCATATAAAGTTTAGATGCCACAGGAAGCAACAAGTTTAATTTGACCGCTATTTAGTTTGCCTTCTCTCTAAAACACCTATAAGCAAACTTCCGAACGGCGCGCAGCGTTTTCTTAGGCTCTTCGTAAAAGCCCATATGGGCAGCATCTTCAAGCAATAAAACATCTTTATACCGAGGAATTTCGGTTTGGGGCAATAGTTTTTCCCAATTCATCAACGCATCCTTTTTACCCATAATAAATAGTACAGGGTATTGCGCAAATTTCAAAACTATCTCTCTGCTTGGCCGCATCTTCATGCCCTGCAACGCAGCCACCACTCCGCGTGCAGATGTGCCGGCTGTTATCTGTTGCAGCTTTTTAATATTAGGGTCGTCTTTATCTGCAAATAAGTTTGCAGCAAAAACTTTTAAAAATTGAGCCGTATGTCTTTTTGCAGTTTGGCTGGCTTTATCGCGATCGAGTTTTTTTTCATCACTATCAGCCAAGGCAGTAGAATGGAATAAACATAAGCCCTTTAAATTCTCAGGGAACAGTTCTGCAAAAGCAAGGCCCACATAGCCGCCCATTGAATGCCCTACTACAACATACCTGCGCAAATCGAGCTCATGCATTACTGCATGAACGCATTCAGCCATCAAGTCCATAGTATGCACGTAACCAATACACTCACTTTCGCCCATACCGGGCAGGTCGATAGCTATAACACGAAAACTTTTTGAGAGGGTCTTTGAGAACTCCTGCCATATTTGAAGGTTTTCTGGGAACCCGTGCAATAATACTATTGCACGCCCTTTACCTTCATCAGAGTACCTTATCCTTGCTTTACGAAAGGTGGTATACCTTATCATGCATTCATCAATTCTTCTATCTCGTCGGCTTCAATAGGAATGTTCTTCATCAAATCAACATTACCCTTTTCAGTAATAAGTATGTTGTTCTCAATACGTACTCCTATCTTCTCAGCCGGTATATAAATACCAGGCTCGCAAGTGAACACAGTACCTGCTTTAAAAGGCAGATCAAAGAAACCTACGTCATGTATATCGAGCCCCAAGAAATGCGAGGTACCGTGCATAAAATACTTTTTGTAAAGTGGTGCAGCAGGATTCTGTTTTTTAATATCACTCATTTTCAGGAGTCTTAGTTTCACCAGCTCTTCCTCTATCATATGGCCAACAGCAGCATTGTATTTATCAATGGTGTTGCCCTTTACCAACAATTTACTTGCACCTCTGAAAACACGTAACACAGCATTGTACACATCCTTCTGACGTTTGGTAAACTTACCATCAACCGGCACCACACGTGTCATATCCGATCCGTAATTAGCATATTCGGCTGCTACATCAAGCAAAATTACTTCGCCTTTTTTACATTGCTTGATGTTGGCAATATAGTGCAGTACGCAACTATCAATACCCGATGCGATGATGGGACTATATGCAAAACCTTTGGAACGGTTGCGTGTAAACTCATGTATAAGTTCAGCTTCAATTTCGTATTCGAAAACACCGGGTTTAATAAAGGATAATAACCTGCGGAAACCTTTTTCAGTAATGGAACAAGCTTGGCTCATCAACTCTACTTCTTCTTTCGATTTCACCATTCTGAGTGCATGCATGATAGGTGCGCTGCGCTCGTATTTATGTAAGGGGAATTTCTCTTTGCACCATTTTGCAAAACGAGCATCCCGGGTCTCAACTTCAATAGTAGCACGTAAATGCTCATTTGAGTTTAAATACACATGCTTGGCTTGTGCCATTGCCTGGCGGAATACAGTTTCAAACTCACTCAGCCAATATATTTCTTCAATGCCCGATGTTGCCCTTGCTTCTTCTTTGGTATACTTGTGGCCTTCCCATACAGCAATGCGCTCGTTGGTTTCGCGCAAAAAAAGCATTTCGCGGAATTTTTTAGAATTAGCATCAGGGAAAATAACCAATATGGTTTCTTCCTGATCGATACCGCAGAGGTAGAACAGATCACTGTTCTGCACAAATGCCATGTGCCCGTCGGCGTTGGTAGGCAATAGGTCATTTGAATTAAAAACCGCCAGTGAGTCTTCTTTTAATTCTTTTGCGTAGTGCTTACGGTTGCGTATAAATAGTTCTGATGAGATCGGTAGGTATTTCATTCGTTGGGAGTTTCTGGTGTTTCTAAATGTATTTTATGTAAAAAACGGTGTATTGCCGGAGACAAAAATATGCCGATATTAGTAATGAATGCTACCCCGCTAAACAGTGCATAAAAGGATGAGAATAGCTTTCCTGAAACGTTATCAATGTTCGCTACAGGTCCCATACCCGATAATATCATAGATGCATTATGTAATGAGTCTATCCAGATGAGGTGCGCAATATAGTGATAGCCTAGTATGCCAATTATAAGGCATATTAATACCGCTATACCCGCAAACATGGCCATACGCATTAGGCGGCCATAAAAAACAATTTTTGGGGCTAATGGTTCATTTTTATTTTCGAACATAGTATTACAAATGTAAAGGAATAGGGATTAATTAAACTAAAAAAGGGATGCAAATGCATCCCTTTTTTAAAAAGCTTATTAGTTGCTTATAATACAGTAATGGCGTATGTTGTGCCATTTATAGTAGCATTAGCAGTGTAATTGCAATTGCCTACACCACTGGTATAGGTTAAGGTTAGTGGATAAGTTTTACCTGTGCGTGTCAGGGTCTCTGATCCTGCCTCTATGCAACCACAAATTGAATTCCCTGCAGCAAGGTTAATCCACAATGCTGTATATACAAGTGGGCTGGTAATTGATAAGGTATAAGTTGTACCGCTTTTAGATGTACCTGTAGCACTACCTGTTACATAATAGTACCATACATTACCAACTCTGGTAAGTACGTTGTTACGTGTAGCACTCCATGATGATGTTCCGGTTGTGCCACCACTATAGGTAAGGGTAACATTTGAGCCATAGCTCCAGCTATGGTCACCTAATGAATCTTTACCGGTATTCTGTAGATTGGTACTACCACTAACTGCAATTGAAGTTAAAGTAGCAGGATTGGTTACAGAGTAGTTCCTCCATGTTTGGGTAATAGATGCTCCCTGATCAAAATATCCTTTGCCTTTGGCCCAATATACAAGAATATCACCTTTCCTGTATCTGCCATCAGGGCTCATACAAGTACCTGTAAAGTGAATATCAATAGTATCTGTAACACCGGTAGAATCCCAGGTTACGGTACCGCAAGCACCGCCCAAAACCCTTTCAGTTGACTGGCCTTTCGCCGCTCCGTCTGAAATGTTTTTAGAATCGTTCATTACAAACGATGCATTGGCTTCATCTTGTGCAGCGTAATAGTCGTTGTCGTTTGTTGTATTGGTGTTAGTATTTGTAGAAGCCGGGGTATCTTTTTTACAGCCGGTATAAATTACCGCTGATAACAAGGCAGTACCCAAGACTACTGTTGAAAGTTTTTTCATTTTTTGTTGTTTTTAATTAATTTGTTATTTCAAATATAAAAAGTTTCCTGACTAATACAAAACCATTAGTCTATAAATAAAAAATCCCGAGAGGCTCTCGGGATTTTTTTTACCTAATTCTTAATTACGGAAGTGTAATATTATAAGTATTACCATTTATGGTCGCAGTTGCAGTGTGAGCGCATTTACCTACACCACTGGTAAACTGAAGATACAATGGGTATGTTTTGCCCGTACGGGTATATTCAACTGTACCCGATTCAAAGCAATCGCAATTATATGCTGCCTTGCCTAAGAAAATATTGATCCAATAGGCAGTCCAGTAAAGCGGCTGGGTTATGCTAAGTGTATATGATACACCTGTTCTGCTTGTTCCACTTGCACCACCTGTAATTACATAATAATGAACACCGCCAACATCTGTAAGTGTATTTGTGCGGGAAGATGTCCATGTAGCTTTACCAGTAGTTGCACCACTGTAGTTGAGAGTTAAATTAGCATTGAAAGACCAACTGCAATCGCCGGCACTATCATGTCCAATATTAGTAAGTGTTCTTATACTGCCATTACCCATGCTAATGGTTGTACCGCTTAAAGGTGAATAAACTGAATAATTCACCCAGGTTTCAGTAACCGAAGCAGAATCCTGGAAATAACCCTTTCCATTCCACCAGAACAAAATATGTCCTTTTCTGGTTCTTCCATCATTGCTAACACAACCACCCGGGAAAGATACATCTACCAAGGTATCAAGAACACCACCGATAGTTGTATCGCGCTTTGTTACTGTTCCGCATATACCTAAAATCTTTTCGGTAGCCTGTCCTTTAGCAGCTCCGTCTGATATGGTTTTTGACTCGTTAATCATAAATGATGCGTTGGCATCATCTTGTGCTGCGGTAGCATCGGTATCGGCAGTAGATTCTTTTTTACAACCGGTAATGACCATACCCGCTAAGGCTATACCTATCATTCCTGTAATTACAAAATGTTTCGTTTTCATGCAGTTTTTAATATTTTGTTAGTAACTGTTTGATACCTCAAATATATAAAGGTTTAACTATTTTTAACAGAAAAGTAAGTTAAGTATTTTTATCATTGATTATCAGACAATTGCATTATTAGGAGAATTTCCTTACCTGTTCTAAACCCTTTAGATTAAGTACTTTTATTTCGCGCCCATCGGTTTCAATCAATTTCTCCTGCTTAAAGTCTGATAATGTACGTATTAGCGATTCGGTGGATGTGCCAATAATGCTTGCCAGATCATCACGTGGTATGCGAATTGAGGTATTTAATTCATTTTTCTTTTGCAACGACATTAAGGCATCTGCTACCCTTGCTCTTACCGAATTAAAGGCCAAACCAAGTAACCTCTCTTCTTTCTCTCTTATATCATTGGCAAGCATTTTAATGAATCTTGCCGAAATTTCGCTATTCGAATAAATCAGTGAAAGGAAATCGTGGCGAGGTACAAGAGCAACTTCACTATCCTCTAATGCTGTTGCTGAGTCCGTATAATCAGCTCCTTCCAGTATAGCCACATATCCAAAATATTCGCCGGCTGTATAAATGCCTGTAATAAATTC
>JABDHI010000011.1 GCA_013285655.1 Bacteroidota bacterium | reverse complement strand
GATAAAGGACCTGATAGAATACCGCCTGCGTAAGGAAACCATTATTGTGCGTGACATTGAGGTGAAGATGCCAACTAAGTATGGCAACTTTAACCTTATTGCTTATCGCCAAACCACCAACGACCAGGAACATATTGCTTTGGTAAAAGGCACATGGAAACCCGGCGAACCGGTGATGGTACGTATGCACTCATCATGCGTTACAGGAGATATTTTTGGTTCACTGCGTTGCGATTGTGGAACGCAATTGCAAAAAGCAATGGAGGCCATTGAGAAAGAAGGTAAGGGCGTGATCGTATACATCAATCAAGAAGGACGTGGAATTGGATTGCTAAACAAACTACACGCATACAAATTGCAAGAAGAAGGCCGCGACACAGTTGAAGCCAACATTGAACTTGGTTTTAAAGCAGACGAACGCGATTACGGAGTTGGTGCACAAATACTCCGCGACCTTGGTGTTAGCAAGCTTCGCTTAATGACCAACAACCCTAAGAAGAGAGCCGGCTTGACCGGATATAATTTAGAAATAGTAGAGAACGTTCCGCTTGAAGTAGAATCGAATCCGCATAACCATTTTTACCTGCAGACCAAGAGAGATAAAATGGGCCACACACTTAAGTTAGATAAGAAAGATAACTAAGCCCGATGCAGTTCAGCAAGGTAATAGGCCAACAGCAGGTAAAGCAAAGCATGGTTGAAGCTGTGGCTAACGGCCGCATAAGCCATGCCCAGTTGTTCTTAGGCCCTGAAGGGAACGGTGCTTTGCCATTAGCTATTGCTTATATACAATACCTGTTCTGCAAAAACCGCACTGCAACCGATTCATGCGGAACATGCTCTACCTGTCAGAATATCACCAAGCTTAGTCACCCCGATCTGCATTTTGTTTTCCCCTTAGCATTATCAAAAGAAGTAGAAAAGAGCTCAGATGTTTTTCAGAAATGGAAAGCAGCATTTATGCAGAACAACTACATGTCGCTTACCGACTGGATGAACTTTTTAGATGCTGAGAACAAGCAACCTGTAATTGGCGTTGGCGAGAGTAAAGATATTCTGCACCAACTAAGCATGACCTCTTACGAAGGATCATACAAGGTAATGATAGTATGGATGGCAGAAAAGCTGAACCTGGTTGCGGCCAACAAAATATTAAAGATACTCGAGGAGCCACCCGATAAGACTGTGTTTATACTGATTACGGAAAGCACACAATTGCCTGTTACCATATTATCGCGCACACAAATAACCAAGATACCTCGCTTAACAGAAGAAGAAATTGCAGGCGCTTTAATGCAACGCAACGGACAATCGAAAGATGTTGCTCAATCTATTGCACGCTCCGCTGAAGGTAATTATCGTTATGCGCAGGTTCTGTTAACTGAGAATGAGGACACACAATTCTTTTCTAAAAAATTCCAGGATTGGATGCGTATTTGCTTACGCCTTGATGGAGACAAGCTTGCTGAATGGATCGGCAGCGCTGATTCAGGCATATCTACTATTGGCAGAGAAAAGCAAAAACAGTTCTTAGCTTTTTCAATGCAAATTATCAGGCAAGGATTATTGCTGGGTAAGTTCGCAGTGAACATACATGCAAGTGATGCTGATTTTTTACAGAAATTTTCGCCTTACATACCGTTTGAAAATGCTTCGTTAATTATTGAAGAGATGAACAGGGCCTATCATTCTATTGAACGAAATGCTCATCCTAAAATACTCTTTACAAGTCTTTCATTACGAATAAACGGAATGCTGGCGAGACCAGCTATGGCAAAAGCTTAAATAATGAAAGGTCGATTCTTTCTATTATTTTTTTTAATCCTTCTTTACGGGTGTCCTTTAAGTCCTATGAGGGAGGCCTCTGAGTATAGTCTAAACAAGATTAAATCGATGTCGATTAATGGCATCGTTCAATTTAAAGGAGACCTTACAAAACCTTACCCATGCTTTGGAAATATTATTGTTAAGACTAATGAAAAAATAGACACTATCGAAACTTGTCATTGCTCAACCGGGAGTGAGTTATGGAATTACATAACCATTGGCGATTCTATAATTAAACCATTAGGTAGTTCGCAAATAGAGGTACACAAAATAAAAACAAGAGATAAGAAGATATTCGAATATCCAAATTGCTTTTACTAATGAAAGCAACCTTACGCTGCCTTCAACCTGTGAAGTGCCGACGACCTCTGAATCCTTTCCTTAGCATAACGCACTGTAACGTGAAACTCTTTTATTTCGGCATCACCCGGAGTTTCGAACATAGCATCTGTAAGTATGGCTTCGCAAATAGCACGCAGTCCTCTTGCGCCTAACTTATATTCTAAGGCTTTATCAACAATTAAATCGAGCACTGCTTTATCAATGATCAATTTAATACCATCTATTTTAAACAGCTTGGTATATTGTTTTATCAAAGCATTCTTTGGTTCTGTAAGTATGCGCTTTAAGCTTTCTTTGCTTAACGGGTTCAGGTAAGTAATAACCGGTAAGCGGCCAATAAATTCAGGTATCAAACCAAAGCTCTTTAAATCTTCAGGCGATATGTATTGCAATAAATTATCGCGGTCAATATCTTCATCGTGCGAACCGCTGGTATAACCTATAGCGTGCGATTGTACACGACGTGCAATTTTTTTATCGATACCATTAAACGCACCACCACAAATAAACAATATGTCTTTGGTGTTTACTGCAATCATCTTTTGTTCAGGATGCTTACGCCCACCTTGCGGAGGAACATTAACTACCGAACCTTCTAACATCTTTAATAAAGCCTGTTGTACACCTTCGCCGCCCACATCGCGGGTAATAGATGGGCTATCGCCCTCTTTACGGGTTATCTTATCTATTTCATCAATAAACACAATTCCTTTTTCGGTAGCCGCTACATCGTAGTTGGCAGACTGTAACAACCTAACCAACACGTTCTCCACGTCTTCGCCTACATAACCCGCTTCGGTAAATGCAGTAGCATCAGCAATACAGAAAGGCACGTTCAATATTTTAGCAATCGTTTGAGCCAATAAGGTTTTACCTGTACCGGTTTCCCCCACCAACAATATGTTCGATTTCTCAATCTCTACTTCATCTCCTTCTGCCTTATGGTTCTTTTGCAATACACGTTTGTAGTGGTTATACACTGCTACCGACATTATCTTCTTCGCTTCGTTCTGGTCAATAATATGCTCATCGAGCAGCTTCTTTATCTCAGCTGGTTTAACTAACTGTATCTTCTTGCTATCGGTCTGCTGCTTATATTCTTCTTCAACAATCTTTTGCGCCTGGGCCACACATTGGTCACAAATATGACCATCAAGCCCGCCTATCATCATAAAGACGTCTTTCTTATCTTTTCCGCAAAACGAACACTTTATCAATTCCTTTTCTGCCATAATACTAATATTTAAAGGCCAATTATCTAAACAAAGATACTACTCTGGTGCGAGAATGCCAAGCCTTATTACCCCAATATCTGCTTCGTGTGGTCGGCTGTCTCCACATCCTTAATTATCTTTTCAATCTTACCATTCTCATCTATAATGAAGGTGGTGCGTATAATGCCCATATATTTCCTTCCAAATAGTGTCTTTTCGCCCCAAACCCCGTAGTTCTGAACCATTTCCTTCTCGGTATCGGCCAATAAACTATACGGTAACGAGAATTTGGTGGCAAACTTTTTATGCGATTTTTCATTATCAGCACTAACACCAATAACCTCATATCCCTTCTTTTTCAGCACTGAATAATTATCTCTCAGGTTACACGATTCGGCTGTACAACCAGGGGTATCATCTTTTGGGTAGAAATAAATAGCCAGTTTCTTACCCCTATAATCTTTCAACGAAAACGTTTTACCATCCTGATCTTTCAATGAGAAATCAGGAGCCTTGTCGCCTTCTTTCAACTTATCTACCTTGGTAACATCTTGTGTTACACCCAGTTTCTTTGCCATATCTGCTAAGTTCATAATACTAAAATTCAGTGTTATTAGGCCTGGTATATACCATTTGCATTACGTTAATATTGCGGGTAGCAAAAGCCGCTTCGCAATAACTTAAATAGTAGTTCCACTTACGTATAAAGTTCTCATCAAAACCCAAACTCTTTACTTCATTAATGTTCTCGTTAAACTTCTGTTTCCATATATGAAGGGTCTTTGCATAATGCAAACCCATCTCCTTCAGGTTCATCATGCTCAATTCTCCCGTGCGGTTTATAGAACTATTAATTGCACCTATAGAAGGTAACAATGTACCGGGGAAAATATGTTTCTGTATCCAGTCAATTCCTTTACGCATACTATCGTAACGAGAATCGGGGCTGGTTATTACCTGCAATGCCAACACACCTTTTGGTTTTAAAAGATCGTTACATTTTTTAAAGAACACATCTAAAAATTCATGCCCGACAGCTTCTAACATTTCTATAGATATGATCTTATCGAACTGTCCTTTAATAAGACGGTAATCCATCAGTTTTACTTCAATCTTATCGCTCAGGTTTTCTTTCTCTACGCGTTCCTTGGCAAGCTTATACTGCTCTTCAGATATTGTAACTGTCGTTACTTTGCAGCCGTAATTCTTCGCCATAAATATAGCGTTGCCACCCCAACCCGAACCAATTTCCAACACACTGTCACCGGGTTTTAATTTCATATTACGGCAGAGGCTATCGTACTTAGCTATTTGTGCTTCCTGTAAACCCTGTTCTTCTTTTTCAAAATATGCACTCGAATAGGTCATGCTCGGATCGAGGAACAATTTGAAGAAATCGTTATTCAAATCATAATGTTCTGAAATGTTTTCTTTCGAGCCTTCCAGATCGTTCTTGCGTTTGAGGTGAGACAAACGGTTAACAAAACGAAGGATATTCAATATGCCGCTCTTTACCTTACTCCCCGATACCGAAGGAGCGTTCTCAACATTCAACAAAAACCATTGAATAACGTTGGTAATGTTATCGGTCTCCCAGTAACCAAGCGTGTAACATTCTCCGAAGCCTACATCACCAAAAAGTACGCATCGTTCAAAAAAACGTCTATCGTTTATGGTAATATTGGCATGAACGCCTTGCCCGTTGCCCAGGTTAATAACCTCGCCCGAAGGCATAATAATTGTTGCGGAGCCTTTTTGCATATTGGCAAGGAAATGCAGTACTATATTCTCGTACCAGGACCGCTTTGCTGTTAGTGTTATAGCTTCCATTAGGATTGGCTTTGAGGATATTTACGTAAAACATCGCGTTGCAGATTAGGGTTATCTGCTTTTTTGTGGTAAGGTATCTTTTTCATCCACAAAAGCAATGCGTTCCAATGTATTAAACTAATGATTTTCACGGTGATGAACGGAAAACGAATAGCATACCAAATCAACCTCAATTGGGTTAAAGCGCGCTTTTCGCCAGTTACTGTGGCAATAAAAAAGCGGTCATCTCCCCGGTAATCATCTATGCGAAGATTGAGCTTGTCGTTAGGTATGGTTAATTGAAAATCGAAATCCACGTCGTGTTCTATAAAAGGTGATACATAAAAATACTTTTTTGTGCGATATAAGAAACGATTTTCCTGTAAAGTTTCGCCATTCAGCAAAAAAAGCTTCATCTCACCAAAAGTATTACGCACTTCAGCTACACAACAAACCGCCTTATTATTCTCGTACACATAATAAAATGAAACCGGGTTGAACTGATAGCCGAGTGTACGCAAATTGGTAAGCAGGAATATTTTGGGGTCGTTTAGCTTTACATTTTGCGATTGCAGGTAACCCAATATCTGTTCTTTAACGCCCTTTGTTTTGTCCGGCTTATTGATAGGCAATTGCATGTGATCGGCATCGGAAAAGCTGAACATATTGAACTTGTTGCGACTAAGGAGCCAGAATTTTTTAGCTACCGCATCTATCTCATCCAGATCGAGCCAGAACATAAACACATTATAATGCAGGGTGTGCCGCTTAGGTGATAAGCGATTATGCATTACAGAGCATTTATAGAGGCTTGAATTCATTTTACTAAGTTAATACAAATGGAACGCTGATGACGCAGATGATTATGATAAATACTGATAAAGTTCGCCACAGATTCACAGATTATAAATATCTTATTTAAAATCATATCAAATCTGCGTCATCTGCGTTCTATCTCAGTCCTTCACATAGTTCCACTGCCGACTTCAACGCATCTTCGTGAAAGCCGTAACGGAAATAACTGCCACAAAAATAAACAGGGCCACTTTGGTTAAGCTTGTGCAATTCAGCTTGTGCCTTTACTGCATCCACATCAAATAAAGGGTGTTCGTATTCTATGGTCTTGATTATTTTACTCGCATCAATACTTCCCGGGTCGTTAATGGACACGAAATAATTTTTCTTCTTCGATACATTTTGCAAACTGTTCATCCAGTAAATGGTCGATGCAAATGTCTGGCCCTGCTTCTCCTCTACCCTATAGTTCCACGATGACCACACACGTTTTGTCTTAGGCATAATAGATTCATCGGTATGCAGTGTAGCAATATTGGTTTGGTATTTAAAGGTCTTTAGCAAGCGCTGTTCATCAGTTGTTGGTGCATCAAGCATCGGCAATACCTGATCGCCATGAGAGGCAATTATTGCTTTATCGTATTCCGCTTCTGCTCCGCTTTTCGTAATTACAATTGCTTTACCATTTTGTCGTTTTACTTTTACAACAGGGTCGTTTAGTTTTATCTTTTCTTTAAACGGCGCCATTATAATTTCGCGGTAAGCCTGGCTGCCTTTAGTAACGGTGTACCATTGATGCTGTGTATCTAAACCCAAAAAGCCGTGGTTGTAAAAGAAACGTATCAAGGTCTGTGCCGGGAAATCTAGCATCTTATCCATAGGCGTGGACCATACGGCAGAACTCATGGGTATTAAATACTTCCAGAGCATATCTTCACCAAAACCTTTTTCTTTTATGTATTGCGCCAACGAATGATTGGCATAATTCGGATCATCCAGAATTTTAATACTCTCTTCGTTAAAGCGGGCTATTTGCTTTAGCATGCGTATATGCTTTGCACTAAAAATATTCTTGCGCTGTGCAAACAAACCATTCAGTCCGGAACCGCAATACTCTAGTCTGCTTGCCAAATGCTGTACACTGAACGACATGGAAGTAGCGAAAGTTAGCACGTTTAAATCAGCAAATAGTTTGGTAAGGTGTGGATAGGTAACATGGTTAAACACCATAAAACCAGTATCTACATAAACTGGTTGTCCGTCTTCATCAATGGTAATGGTGTTAGTGTGGCCTCCTACATAATCGTTCTTCTCATAGAAAAATATATCAGCATTCTTTTGTAAAAAATGCCCGCAAGCCATGCCCGCAATACCCGTACCTACAATAGCTATCTTCATACTGTGCTAATGTACGTAAAATACTATGCCCCGGGATTTATAAGGACTAATTAACAGATAGATTTTTCATGGCTGAAGCCAATACATTTTGTTTCGTACTAACCCCAGACTTAAGTCTGGGGCTAAAGAATAAAGTCACTTAACGGCTTTAGCCATGACCAGGAAAATAAAATCAGGCCTTTATGTAGTAATTGCCTTTCATTTCGGCAAATATCTTCAGGGCTTCTTTCACATTCTTAACAGGGCTAATAACCAGCGAAAGTTTATCGGTACCATGTTTCATTTGGCAAGTGGTATGATGGCGTTTTACATACTCAACCACACTGGCAAATACTTCACCTGAATAATAAGGAGAATCGTGTTGCGATACAAAGAAACAGATGAATGTTTTCTTTTTAAATACAATTCGCTCGACACCCAAGTCGGCGGCTACCAATCGCATACGGACTATATCTATCAGTTCCTGAACATTATTAGGAAGCTTGCCAAAACGGTCTGTCATTTCAGCTTCAAAACGGCTCATTTCAGCTTCGTCCTTGGCATTATTTAATTCGCGGTATAGGCGCAAACGCTCTTCAGAACTTGGCACATACTCATCACTAATAAGTGCTTCGGCATCGGTATCAACCTGGCAATCGCGAACATATTTTTTAGGGCCTGTAGTAACTTGCTCTTTCGATAATCCAAGTTCGGTAGATTTTTCTTCGCCCAATTCTTCTTTTAACTCTTCGATCGCTTCGTTCAGTATTTTATGGTAGGTCTCAATGCCCATATCATTAATGAAGCCGCTTTGTTCGCCGCCCAATAAATCTCCCGCACCACGTATATCTAAATCTCGCATCGATATGCTAAAGCCACTACCCAGGTCAGAGAATTTTTCAATTACATCTAAACGCTGTTGCGCTTCTTTGGTTAGCAATTCAAATGGAGGAGTAACCAAATAACAAAACGCTTTTTTATCGGACCTGCCCACGCGACCGCGCAACTGGTGCAGATCACTCAAGCCAAATAAGTGCGCATCATTTATAAGTATAGTATTCAGGTTCGATATATCTAAGCCCGATTCTACAATAGCAGTTGACACCAATACATCTATTTGCCCTTCTATAAACTGCAACATTATTTCTTCCAGCTGATGACCTTTTAATTGTCCGTGCGCAATAGCAACACGTGCCTTGGGGCAATACTCACGCACCATACCGGCAATATCTTCGATATTATGTATGCGGTTATGTATTACAAACACTTGTCCGCCACGCGCCAGTTCGTAATTAATGGCATGTTCAAAAACATCGGGGTTAAATACCTTCACCTCTGTTTGTACCGGGTAACGGTTTGGTGGTGGCGTATTTATAACCGAAAGATCCCGCACACCAATCAGCGAGAATTGTAACGTACGTGGTATTGGCGTAGCAGTCAGTGTTAAAATATCTACCGTAGCACGGAGTGTTTTTAATTTATCTTTTACACCTACGCCAAATTTTTGCTCCTCATCAACAATAAGCAAACCTAGGTCTTTAAATACAACTTCCTTATTTACTATTTGCTGGGTACCAATTAAAATATCAATTTTGCCTTCTGCCAGTTTCTTTAATATTTCTTTTCTATCCTTTGAAGAACGGAAGCGATTCATGTAATCTATAGTACAAGGGAACTCTTTTAACCTCGCGCTAAAAGTTTTGTAATGCTGTAATGCCAATATAGTTGTAGGCACCAATACAGCAACTTGCTTACCATCGGTCACCGCTTTGAAAGCTGCACGTATAGCAACTTCCGTTTTACCAAAACCCACATCACCGCACACCAACCTATCCATAGGGTGCGGAGTTTCCATGTCTTTCTTTACATCGGCTGTAGCTTTATACTGGTCTGGTGTGTCCTCATATATAAATGAAGCCTCTAATTCAGTCTGCAAATAAGTATCAGGCGCATACTGGAATCCCACTTTCGCTTTCCGTTCGGCATACAACTTTACTAAGTCGAATGCCATTTGCTTGAGCTTCTTCTTGGTCTTTTGCTTTAATGCTTTCCACGAAGCAGAACCTAACTTATCGAGCGATGGCTGAAAACCTTCTTTACCGGTGAACCTACTTATGCGATGCAGCGAGTGAATACTTACATAGAGCAGATCATTATCCTTATACATAATACGCACCGCTTCCTGCATGTTGCCGTTCACTTCAATTTTCTCAAGTCCTGCAAAGCGCCCCACACCATGATCGATGTGTGTTACATAGTCTCCCGGTTTTAAATCTTGCAACTCTTTTAAGGTCAGCGCCTCTTTCGATTTATAGAACGTGTCCTGTAAACGGAAACGATGATAGCGCCCGAATATCTCGTGGTCGGTATAGCAAGCCAATTTCATATCATGGCTCACAAAACCCTCGTAAATAGGCAGGAATATAGGTATCAGCGCCTCATCAAGTTTCAGATCCTCACCCGATTTTTCCTGTATATCTGCAAAAATATCGTGCAGGCGTTGCACCTGTTCGGCAGTATCCGTAAATATATAATTGCGGTAACCTTTCTCTACGTTCTGTTTTATCTCTTCAAAAAAGAGTTCGAAATTTTTACCAAACGACTTTTGAGGAGAGCAATGGAAAACCAATTTTTCCATTATACCCTCAGGCCTTTGGCCCCAAACAATACGCTGGTATTTTTTACTTTCTACATCAAAATCTGCCGCCGAAAATAAAATTGATTTGCTGCTATCACGTTCTTCAATAAGTCGTTCATAGGCTTCATCAATCTTACGTAAAGCAACCTGGTAATCTTTTATCCAAAGTGTAGTCCTTTTGCTTTTTTGCAGGTATTCTAAAAAACTTTGGTGCGATTGCTGCAACAACTCTTCTTGCAAATTCGGAGTGATGGAAATCGAATCAAGGTCTTTTATAGAAAGCTGTGTAGCTGCATCAAACAAACGAATCGATTCAACTTCATCGCCTAAAAATTCAATACGGTAAGGATTCTCACTCGAAAAAGAGAATATATCTAATATGCCTCCACGGCGAGAGTAATGCCCGGGGTCGGTAACAAAATCGTTACGCTCGAAATTATATTGTGCAAGCAACTCCACCACAAAATCCATCGAAAGCTTATCGCCCACTTTTATTTCTAATGTGTTCTCGGCAATGGCTTCACTGCTTACTACCTTTTCGCAAAGCGCCTCGGCAGGGGCAACAATTATTTGTCCTTTGCCACTGCGTATAGCGTTCAGCACTTCTGTCTTGCGCAACAGGTTTGAACTTTCTACATCCTTTCGCTGGGCGCCTTTAGCAAGGCCGGGATAATACATAATGGAACGGCCCGGCATAAGGTCTTCCAGGTCGTTAAAAAAATAAATAGCTTCTTCGGTTTCTCTTAAAATAAAGAGATGATTGTCTTCATTACCCGCAAGTACAGTAGCGGCAATAAACGAGGGCGCTGACCCGGAAAGATTTTCCAGGCAGATACAAGAATCGCTTTGACCAAGCGCGTTCCGTAATGCTTTTACATTATCGTTGCGCCCGAAGTAAAGCAATATGCCGGGAGCCTTCTCCACAACTTATCACTTTTATATGTGTACGTTAATTAAAAAAAGACTTCTTAATACTCGTCCTCGTTAAAGAGAAAATCTTCTTTAGTCGGATAATCAGGCCATATCTCTTCTATGTTCTCAAAAACTTCTTCTTCGTCTTCTATCTCCTGAAGGTTCTCAACAACTTCAATAGGGGCTCCTGAGCGGATGGCGTAATCTATGAGTTCACTTTTGGTAGCTGGCCAAGGTGCGTCTTCTAAATATGATGCGAGTTCTAGCGTCCAATACATTCGTTACCGGGTTTTTATTTTTCGCAAAAGTAATTTTTTAGGTGAATAAACAAATTATTTTAAGGTTATTCTTAGTGTAAGATTATCAACATATTATTAACAGCTGATATACAGGCACTTACAATACGCCTATTTATACCAATTATTGGCCTATAACTGTTTAGGAAGCTATTTATTGCGTTTCCAGATTTACCTATTTACCCCAAACCCCTAAAGGGGCTTTAACCGGCTCGTGTAGTTTTACGTGTAATTATTCAAAGCCCTTTAGGGGTTTGGGGTTGGCGTGGATTAATTAATTCGTGGAATTAGTGTCTATGCATTTAAAAGCACATTATCAATCAGCCTTATTTTGCCATCGAAAACGGCAATGCAGGCTATTGCTTGCTTGGCATTATCAGTAACAGGTTGTAATGTTTTGGTGTTTGCAATTTCGAAATAGATAAGTTTCATGTAGCCATCTTTTTCAAATTCACCTTCTACAAAACGCCTCAGATCTGCAATGGGTTTTGTGCCCCACATATCCCGCACTTTAAAAAGAGTTTGAGATATAAGCACTGCCCGTTTACGTTCATCGGGGTTAAGTAACCTGTTGCGCGAACTCATGGCCAGGCCATCAGCTTCACGTACAATAGGACAAGGAATTATTTGAATAGGAATAGAATGTTTCTCGATAAAATATTTTACGATAGATAACTGCTGGTAATCCTTCTGGCCGAAATAGGCATTTTGCGGTAGTACCGCCATAAATAGCTTATTCACGATAGTTATCATACCTGCAAAGTGGCCCGGGCGTGATACGCCTTCCATTACTTTATCTAATGTTCCGAAGTCATCTTTCAGGGTTGAAAAATCACCATCGGGGTACATTTCTTTTACTGTAGGCAAAAACAACACGTCGCATCCTGCTTCTTCCAGCATGCGTTTATCTTCTTCTATAGGGCGCGGGTAACGCTCTAAGTCTTTAAGATCGTTGAACTGCGTAGGGTTTACAAATATGCTGCACACCACCACATCGTTAGTGGTTTTAGCTTGCCTAATTAATGAAAGGTGCCCCAAATGCAAAGCGCCCATAGTAGGTACAAAACCAACAGGTGCATGCTTAGCCCTGTATGGGGCAAGTAAGTTATTAAGCTCCGCAATTGATTCTGCTACTTTCATTTGGCTGAATAAATCGGGGCAAAAGTATTTATTTTAAGATACCAGAACCTATGCCGTCATTTTATTGAGGGCACGAACCGCTAGCCACACGGCAAGCAAGGTAAACCCCATCATTATGGCAAAGCCTTTTACAACCATCATATTGCTATAGTCTCCCGCAAATAAACTACGCGATGCTTCCACTACATAATAGAAAGGATTGAACAGAGCCATATTCTTCATCCAGTTTGGTGCAAGTGAAATAGGCAGCATTATACCCGACAATAACATAATAGGCAGGTATACGGTATTCGTAATAGATGCCAGTACTCCCTCATCTTTTACCGATAATGAAATGGCGTAGGAGAACGAAGACATGGTAACGCCAATGAGCAGTATAAGAATCATGGTAAGCACTATGCCCATAAACGGCACATTAAGGCCAAGGAATAAAGCAATTACCAATAAAATGCACGATTGGGTAAAGAGTGTAAGTATCTGGTTCAGCACCAGGCTAAGTATCAAACCTACCCTGCCTGTTGGTGTAACCAACCAACGCGCAATAATGCCTTGCCTAATTTCATCAACAAAACTGAACCCCGCAAACAGCGCACCCATGCCCATAATAACCAACATGCCCGGTACAAACATTTTTACAATTTCGCCCGTTGCAGATGCAGCGCCTACTCCCGTGTTTTTTAACAGGGGCATATACAGTATCAAATACAATATAGGTTGTGAAAGGCCTAAGATGAGCCATATGGGTTGGCGCAAGCTCTTTTTCAAGTGGCGCATGAACATTAGATAAATATCTTTCATAAACTAATTTGATAATTTATAATTTCTGAACGTAGTTATTGTAGTTATTTGTTTTCATCGTTGCATTTTCAAACACCGCATTTCAAATTATTATTGCTTCCCTTCGCGGAGTGAACGCCCTGTTTTTTGCAAGAACACATCATCAAGCGATGGCCTTGATAATCCTATGGTTTGAATCGCAATCTTTTCTTTGTCGAGCATGCGTAATACTTCAGCTATCAGTCCCTCGCCATTTTGAACATAGAGGTATAATTTATTTTCCTGCGCAATTATTTTTTGAACGAATTGCAATGAACCGAAAAGAACTTTAGCACTCTCGGTATCTTTCTCACCCTTAAACTCAACAATAATACTTTCCGCTCCTATCTGGCGTTTCAGTTCTAATTGGGTACCCACGGCAACAATTGTTCCATGATCGATAATAGCAACACGATCGCATAAATTATCAGCTTCTTCCAGGTAATGCGTAGTTAAAAAAATGGTCATACCATCTTCTTTCAAACGTTTTATTTCTTCCCAAAAGTAGGCCCTACTTTGCGGATCGAGCCCTGTAGTAGGCTCATCGAGGAATACCAATTTAGGCTGGTGAACAATACCCAAAGCAAGTTCGAGCCTGCGCTTTTGGCCACCTGAATAGGTACGTGCTTCACGGTCTGCAAATTCCATCATTTGAAAACGCTCTACCAATTCCTTTGCTTTTTTCGAAGCTTCCGGTTTCGATATTCCGTATAAACGAGCCTGCAACAAAAGGTTCTCGTAAGCATTCGCAAACGTATCTGCACCTCCTGCTTGCGACACATAGCCTATTTGTTCTCTTACTCGTTGCGGATGTTTCAAAAGGTCGAACCCAGCCACCATAGCTTTGCCACTGGTAGGGGTAGAAAGCGTAGTAAGCATATTAAGGGTAGTGCTTTTACCCGCTCCGTTAGGGCCAAGGAACCCAAAAATTTCTCCCGGCTTCACTTCCAGGTCAACACCCTTTACAGCTTCTACCTTTTTCACCTTCTTGCCTTTACCCGAAGTAAAAACTTTGCTGAGGCCATTGGTTTGCAATATTGCGTCACTCATGTTAATTGAATTTTATTGAACGACACAAAACTAATGGAACTACTCAACTATGTGTTATAGCAAATAGGTAAGGAAACTTAACAAGTAGGTAAATGGCAGGATTGGGTAGGTAAGGTAGCTGCGTTATCTATTAATTCTTCTGTAAATAAATTAGCTAATCTTGTATCTATTCAGCAATTTCTTCATTATACTTGTATGCTCACCCTCTCAATCATGAAAACAAGGAAAAATTTTCTTTTCATATTAACTTTTTTTAATTGGATTCTCGTTTGTTGCGCTCAACCCTCCCCAAGCATAACAGTTAACGGAGAAATAATTTATATCAATGATATAGACTCCTTATTATCGGGTACGTGGTATAATTGCTCTAATGGATCTACTACATTTCTTTCCTTTGATCACTTCCTTTTGTTTCAATATAAAAGCAAAGGAGATAAAATAGTATGGAACGAGGAGAAACAAATGTATTGTACAAATAGCCCAACTGACACCTTATTATATAAACCCATTATGTATATGCAAGAATTATTTGGGCAATCTATAGTAATTAGGTATGATAGAACAAATCACCAGGGTGATTATGACGAACCTGTACTTCAGTATCGTGGGTTGTTTGGCAACGTAATTTTTATGAATGACACATTGACATTAGATGAACATCGTGAGGGTTTACATGCAGGGCAAAAAGCTTATTATTTTAAATTACCTGAACACAATAGAAGGCAGATTGAATTACCCGATAGCGGATTTACCAATAAGGCAGAAGCTCAAAACTTATTGGTGGGTGGTGTAAAGGAAGGGAAGTGGTTAGAGTATGATGTTTATGACCCATTAGAATTTGATGGTGATACTATATACACTGTAAGAGATACATCCAAATATCATGGGCAATATTTTTATAGCCTGACAATTTACCGACATGGTGTTCCTTTTGGTATATCAAGAGGTTATGATAGAGATGGGAAATTATATCTGGAATGGCCTTATATAAATGGATGTAGGAATGGCATAGTGAGAAGATATTATGCGGGAAAATTAAGCTTTGAAGCTCCATACCTTAATGATAAACTAAATGGAACAGTAGTTAAATATTATGAGAATGGACACATAAAGGGCATATATCCGTATAATAATGGTGGGAAAAGCGGATTATGGAAAACTTATTATGAAAATGATACATTACAATCAGAATGTCGATATCAGTATTACGAGAAAAATGGGGTAGAAAAAGATTATTGGGAAGATGGAAAACCATGGAGGGAGACGACCTATGTTAATGGAGAGAAAGAAAGCGAGATAGAATATTATGCAAATGGAAAAATACGAAGTAAAACTAACCACTTAAATGGCAAGGTACAAAGCGAGGTAGAGTATTATAAAAGTGGAGGAGTAAAGCGGAAAACAATTATTAAGGATGATACCACTGTGATCAGTAAAATTACGATGAAAAAGGAAATGAGCTCATGCTCTCGCATTTTCCTCCCACAACAAAAACCTCTGACATTTTTAATTTAATTCAAGGGACCTGGGTAGCTATTGAAGACACTGGAGAGGAGATAACTATAACAAAAGAAGAAATATCAGAACATGGCGGACATTGGGGTCTTTATAGAGGGACTCACGGACCTTATGTGCTAAAGTATCTCGATTCTAATAATCAAGATACCATCTTTCTTACCAAAGGTTGGGCAGGATATTGCTTGACTCAAAAAAACGAAGAATCAGAAGAAAATTTCTTTTTTATCCAGATTACTTCATTAAGTAGAAATTACATGATTTTTGATAACGATTTATTTTTAAAAAGAAAAAATGTACGTCCTCCTTCTCATAGACTATAATACTTTTACATTTCGTGAGAGCTTTTATTAGTGTTATTACTAATCTTCTACATCACCATTTTCCTCTCAGCAACCCTTTTGTGTATGCCGGTCCACAGGTTAATGCGCGATTGCAAAGCTTGTTTAATGCCATCTGTAGCTTCGTGCCACATCTTATCATCATCTCCGCAAAGCTCATCCATCATTTGGTAACCTAATAGTGAATGATGATCTCCATCAACTTCAATGTGGCGCTCTAGGTAATATTTAAATATGCTCACCCTGCCCGCTTCTTGTTTGTCGAGCTCTTCTACAAATTTCAAAAACATGCCCGGTATAAGATCTTCGCGTCCAAAAGTAAACACACCTGCACGCACGTGCGTTTTGCCTGAATTAATAAAACCAAATGTATCGTTCACAAAATTTACGGAAGCAGCAGGAACACTTGCCAATACTAAACTTTTATCTACCGGAATGTTTTTAGCGATATGGCCAATAAACTCATCAATGTGGCTCAGGTTGCAGCCAGCTTGTTTCATGGCATTTATATAAAGCTCAAAGTGGCTGGCACGTTTTCCGTGTTGGTCAACATCGCTTTCTTCACCCAACACAATTTCGTTTATCAAGTAACGTGTTTGCGGGCTGCCTTTAGGCACCCATGGCAGATCTACTGAAGTCAAATCGCGCTGTAGTGATTTCAACAACGACATAAAATCCCATACGGCATACACATGGTGTTCCATGAAAACCTGCAATTGCTCAAGCGATTGCACACTTTTATACAAAGGGTGTTCTAATAGCTGTTGTCGCAAAGGAGCTATATTTTGTTTTATCTGTTTTATCCGGGTGCTTTCCATGTGTTTTGTTTTTTGCTTAGGTAAATATATGCGCTTTATTAAAGCCACCGAACTGACAATAATCACTTAACTATTTGATAATCCTCATACGATTTTGAGTTGTTGAAAACAGAATCAGGTCTTTGAAAATAAATACAGATAGTGTATGTAAATTTGCATCATACATTACCT
This sequence comes from Bacteroidota bacterium, assembly GCA_013285655.1. Classification (GTDB taxonomy): domain Bacteria; phylum Bacteroidota; class Bacteroidia; order JABEUT01; family JABEUT01; genus JABEUT01. The sequence continues at coordinate 40,289 of JABDHI010000011.1, read as the reverse complement.
CCACTTTGACTCTGTGAACCTCCGTGATTCTCAGTGTACCTCAGTGTAATGGTTACAAAGAAATTCATTCAGGAATTGTTACACATAGAGAATACAGGAGCATCCACAGAGATACACAGAGTTCAAAAAACCGCAATTGAATACAGTGAGTCGGTAACAAAATTTATGGGTAACATTAAACCACTTATATTGATAACCAATAGCTTTAGTGGTCGCACTTTTAAAAAAGTGGGTACCCGCCTTTTAGTGAAGAGGGAAAAGCTAAAAGTGAAGAGGGGTTTACAAAACAGAAAAATATTTGAAGGGCTTAATATTGACAATCAACAATTTAAGTACTTACAAGGGGTTAAAAGTGTAAACCCTGGTTTTTTAAGAAAATGCGACACAAATTATTAATCTGTGTGCAAAAGTGTCGCAAAAAAGAGATGGGCTTTTTAGTACTTTTGTAGTATGAGCGACTGGAAAAAAGACATAGCAACCCACCACCACCAATTTGAAGCAGGAGATTTTGACGAATCTCAGGTTGATAAGAACCCTATACTGCAATTCGAAAAATGGTTTGGTGTAGCCATGGAACAAAAAGTTTTGGAAGAAAATTCATTTGTACTTTCAACTGCTACCCGCAACGGAATGCCATCGGCACGTGTGGTACTATTAAAGGGTGTCGACACCAAAGGTTTTTTGTTCTTTACCAATTACGAAAGCCGCAAAGGCATTGAACTATTAGAGAATCCTGTTGCCAGTATGACCTTTTACTGGCCAACGCTGCACAGGCAAATACGTGTAGAAGGTATAGTAGAAAAAGTAACCGCTGAAGAATCGAAAACCTATTTTCACTCTCGCCCTATAGCAAGTCAGGCTGGTGCATGGGTATCGCCACAAAGCAAGACCATTACATCGCGCAAAGAACTGGAAGATAAGCACGCCACATTTTTAAAAGAACACGAGAACAAAGAAATTCCTGAGCCACAGCATTGGGGCGGGTACCGCATTCTGCCGCGCCATATTGAATTTTGGCAAGGCCGCACCAACCGCCTGCACGATCGCATTGCTTATACATTAGAAGCAGGCAAGTGGAGGATTTCGAGATTAGCACCATGAGTATAGCCGCACAACTAGCAAAGCAATTACGAGCAGTTTATACCGGTGGCAACTGGACAGGTGTATGCCTGAAAGATGCATTGACAGGCGTTACCTGGCAACAAGCGACCCAGCAGGTTAATTCACTCAACACTATTGCTAAGCTTGTTTACCACATCAACTATTATGTAGACCCCATATGCAAAGTAATGCAAGGCGACACACTTAATGCTCATGATAAATACAGTTTTGATTGCCCGCCTATTACATCAGAAAAAGATTGGGAACACTTAGTAAATAAACTTTGGGCAGATGGTGAAACACTTGCAAGCTTGATTGAGAAATTGCCGGACAGCAAACTCACCGAAACCTTTGCTGATGAAAAGTACGGAACCTATTTAAGAAACCTTACCGGCGTTATTGAGCATATTCATTATCACCTTGGACAAATAGTAATTATAAAAAAACTGATTTAATAAAACCTTTATGTGGAAAGAAGAAAAGAATAACCTATACAAGAAATTTCTGTTTAAAGATTTTTCGGAAGCCTTTGCATTTATGACACGTGTAGCACTTATAGCGGAGAAAATGAACCATCACCCGGAATGGAAAAATACTTACAATACCCTTGAAATATGGCTATATACCCATGATGCAGGAGATATTGTAACCGAAAAAGATCATAAGCTTGCTAAAGCTATTGATGAGTTAGAGAAGAAAAGCTAATTTCGCCGCTCTATGAATTACAGGTCGCTGCAAGCTATTAAAAGAGATTTAAAATTGGGTAAGGTTACTTGCCAGGCATTGGTATCTGATTACCTCACCCGCATTGAAAAGGAAAAACACCTGAATGCGTTTTTAGAAGTATGGGGTGATGAAGCGCTTGCACAGGCTAAAGGTATTGACGAAAAGATACAGAAGGGAACCGCAGGCAAACTGGCAGGTATGGTTATCGGCATTAAAGATAACCTCTGTTACAAAGGCCATAAAGTAACAGGTTCATCAAAAATATTAGAAGGATTTGAATCGCTATACAATGCAACTGTTGTAGAACGCCTTATAGCTGAAGATGCTATAATTATTGGCCGATGCAACTGCGATGAGTTTGCTATGGGCAGCTCGAACGAGAAATCGGCTTACGGAAAAGTACTAAACCCGCACGATAATAAACGCGTGCCGGGTGGTTCGTCAGGAGGATCGACTGCTGCTGTTGCTGCGAACCTTTGCTTAGCTGCATTGGGTAGCGATACAGGAGGATCCATCCGCCAGCCTGCATCATTCTGCGGTGTGGTGGGTATGAAACCTACTTACGGAAAAGTATCGCGCTATGGCCTATTGGCCTATGCTTCATCATTCGACCAGGTTGGTCCGCTTACAAATAATATTGAAGATGCAGCATTGATAGTGGAAGTAATGGCTGGCAAAGACGAATACGACAGTACACTATCTGATAAGCCTATACCTGATTACAGCATAGAATATAAAAAGGTAGATACCAAAAAACTGCGCATTGCTTATTTAAAAGATTGTGTTGAACATACCGGCCTTGATCCTGAGATTCGCGCACATTTAGAAAAGACAATTGATGCGTTAAAGAAACAGGGCCATGTGGTTGAGCCTGCCTCTTTCCCATTAACAGATTATGCAGTACCGAGCTATTATGTACTTACTACCGCTGAAGCCTCATCGAACCTTTCCCGCTACAGTGGCATTAACTATGGCTACCGTAGTCCTAATGCAACTGACTTAGAATCGACCTATAAGAAATCGCGCACAGAAGGTTTTGGTACTGAAGTGAAGCGCCGTATTATGCTAGGCACCTTTGTATTAAGCTCGGGCTATTTTGACGCCTATTATTCAAAAGCACAAAAGGTAAGACGCCTTTTTTCGGAACAAACAGAAGCCATTTTAAAAGATTACGATCTGATACTTTTACCATCTACGCCGGGACCTGCCTTTTTATTCGGCCAAAACGACCTCGATCCTGTGAAGATGTATTTGGAAGATATATTTACGGTTCAGGCGAATATTACGGGACTACCTGCAATATCGCTGCCGCTGGGTAAACATTCTAACGGAATGCCATTTGGTGTGCAGTTAATGGGCAAAAGACATGATGAAACCACGTTATTTGCCTTTTCTGACTACTTAATGAACATTCCTACGTGAATATCTAGGGCAATTTTACTTGATAATTTAAATATTTCTTGTTAAAATTGTATCTTTTATACAACATTTTAGCGAATTAACCGTATACACTATGAGAATGATAGGGAATAGAACGCATATTGGTTTAGCACTTAGCCTGGTTATAGTATTAGCTTGCGGTTTTTCTAAGACGGCAGTAGCTAATAGAGTAAAGGGGCCTGGCGATAGTACACAAGTACTCGCTGATGATCCTATTGCCGCTAACCTGGATAGTCTTTCAGCGCTTAACTTCTTCGAAAAAGGGTATGATGCTGTTAAGTCTTCTAACTATAATTTCAAGCCTGATTCTATACCTGTTTATAGCGAAAAGGAAATACAGGACCGTTTCAGCAAATTAGACGGACAAACACCTTTCAATCTAGAATATAATAATGTAGTTAAGGGATACGTTGATTTATATGCTATCCGCAAAAAGCAACTTACATCCAGGGTTTTGGCTTTAGGCAGGCTCTACTTTCCTTTAATGGAGCAGATATTAGACCGTTACAAAATGCCTTTGGAATTGAAATACCTCGCTGTTGTTGAATCAGCACTGAACCCTACAGCTTGCTCTAAATGCGGTGCACGTGGTTTATGGCAGTTCATGTACACAACAGGTAAGCTTTACAATTTACAAGTATCATCGTATGTTGATGAGCGCAATGATCCATATAAAGAAACCGTTGCTGCTTGTGAATACTTAAAGTTCTTATATAGCATGTTTGGCGACTGGCAATTGGTTATTGCAGCCTACAACTGCGGCCCTGGTGAAATCAGCAAAGCTATCCGACGTTCAGGTGGCAAGACAAACTTCTGGGCAATCAGGCCTTACCTGCCAAAGGAAACACAAAACTATGTACCGGCGTTTATAGCAGTAAACTATGTAATGCACTATGCTACCTCGCTTAACATTGCACCAAGTATTGTTAATGCTACCTATTTCGATATTGATACTGTTGCAGTTCACCAGGAGCTTTCGTTCCAACAAATATCTTCGTACCTGAATGTGCCTATGGCTACATTACAGTACTTGAACCCAAGCTATAAATTGGGGGTAGTACCTTATAACAGCGATGGCGCTTATACTATCTGTCTGCCTGTATCGAAGGCCGGTACCTTTATCACCAACGAAAAGACCATCTATACGCTCTCTCGTAAAGATACATTGACCAGCTCACAGATAATGGCTATGCAAGAGTCTTCGCCACAAGTAGAATACTATCGAGTAAAACGCGGAGAACACTTAAGCACTATTGCCAGCCGCTACCATTGCACTGTGCGTGAACTTAAAGAATGGAACGGCCTTGCCAGTAATAGCGTAGAACCAGGCCAGCACCTTACTGTATACATAAGTCGCGGGCATCATGCCAACAACAATACTACCGTAGCCAGTTCTAAAAAGAATAGTAAGAGAGAATACACTGTTCAGTCAGGCGATACCTTGTGGCACATTTCACAAACCACAGGTATATCTGTTGCTACTTTAAAGAAGCTGAACCCTGGTAACTCCCTTGTTCCGGGTACCAGAATTAAGCTTTCGAGTAACTAAGTATTAACTATTTGCTGAGTTCGTTTATGGCTATAAAGGCCATAAGCCCCATGCCAGTTTCAAGCGCCTTCTCGTCAATATCGAATGTGGAAGTATGTACACCGGAAGTGATGCCGCGCGCTGCATTAGCGGTGCCAAGCCTATAAAAACAAGCGGGTTTCAGCAATGAATAGAATGCAAAGTCTTCAGATGTCATGCGCTTTTCAAGGGTAACAACATTGTCCTTACCAAGATATTCTTCTGCGGCATTCCTGGCATTGGCTGTAATTACATCATTATTCAATAGCACGGGATAGCCTTTCTCAATGCGCACCTCACAGTCTCCGCCAAGTTCTTTAGCTTTAGCTACTATCGTGTTTCGTATCAGCTCATGCGCCTCGTTCCTCCATGCCTCATTCATAGTGCGGAAGGTGCCATCAATGGTAACCTCTTGTGGTATAACGTTTGTTGCGCCATTGGCATGCATCTTACCAAAGGCTAATACAGTAGGTGTATCATTTTTAGGCTGCTTCATGAACTTGTTGTTAAGTTCAATCAGTATTTCAGAAGCAATTAACAATGGGTTTATATATGTTGCTGGCATTGCGGCATGGCCACCCTTTCCTTTAACAGTAAGGTATATCTCATCACATGAAGCCATGTATGAGCCCGCACAAAAACCAACCTTCCCTGCCTCTAATGTCGGGAACACATGCTGAGCGATAATGCTATCTGGCGAAGGGTTTTCAAGTACGCCTTCCTTTATCATAATTGATGCGCCGCCTGGCAACTTCTCCTCCCCCGGTTGAAATATGAGCTTGATAGTTCCACTCCACTCTTGCTTCAGTTCATTAAGTATTATAGCTGCACCTATCAAAGCTGCTGAATGCGCATCGTGGCCACAAGCATGCATTATACCTTCGTTCTTTGACTTATATGAAACCTCGTTCTTCTCAATGATTGGTAGTGCATCTGTGTCTGCACGCAGTGCAATAGTCTTACCCGGCTTATTGCCTTGTATAGTTACAACAAGGCCGGTCTTTGCAATTCGGGTAGCCCTTAGTCCTGCTTTCTCCAAAACTGATGTTATGTATTCGGCAGTGTTGTATTCCTGGAAAGACAACTCAGGGTTAGCATGTATATGCCTCCTTATCTCAGTTATTTCATCGAGATGTTGCCTGCTTAACTCTCTTATCTTATCTGCAATACCCATATCCTTTTCTCCATCAAAAATAAAAAAACCCCTGATGGAATCAGAGGTTTTCTTTGTTATAGTTTATTCTGTTTAGTATTTTCCACCTTCGTTCTTACCACCTAAACCAATTGGGCTTCCCACTCTGGTCATAGCACAACGGAAACCAATATAGTCAGTTGCTTGGTGTTCTTCTAAGAATCTCCGCGAACCCGGGCTCATCCAGAATGCGCGGTCTTTCCAAGAACCACCTTTATAAACGTGTGTTTCATCACTGATGAGGGTAGTGGTACCTGTTTGGTACATAATACCGTTAGGGTGATTTGTTTTTGCAGACTCACCATCAGAGTAATAGATACTAGAAGCAACGTCACCGTCATTATAGCTCCTTTCATCTGATTCATGATAGTTCCTGCGTTCAGTTAAATTATCTTCTTTGTGGTTCTTGTCAACATCTCTCCATTTAACTTGGCCCGGTATGCTAACAATATCGCTATCTACACCATTGAAGTTATACTTTAGAGAATCTTGGATAACAATACCATCCTGATCCTTAACCTGTGTTTGATATTGGTTACCTCTGAAAGGCCTGAATTCAAATTCGTCGTCTGGAGTTAGAGGTCTGAATACGTCCATAACCCATTCACTCACGTTACCCGCCATACCGTAAAGTCCATAATCATTTGGCCAGTATGAATAAACAGGTGCCGTTACGTCAGCAGCGTCATTTAAGTCGCCTGCAACACCCATATAGTCACCAGCACCTTTAACAAAGTTACCAAGTTCTTGTCCACGATATTTTTCATCAGGATTACGAGTCGCGTGACCATTCCAAGGATAGATACGACGTTGGAACACCAACTCTAAGGTAGTATTACCAATCAAGCCATACGCAGCAAATTCCCATTCAGCTTCGGTAGGTAAACGATAGTCAGGCAAGAATATACCATCTTCCATTCTTACGTTACGTGTACCGTTACCAGAAGGGTTAAGATCAGGCAAAGGTTGCTTAACCTGTCCTGTCCATTTACCAGCTAAATATGTGTCGGTGTTAAAGTAGTCAGCATCTGAAGGGGTTGGGTTCCAGTCAATAATACCTTCACGAACAAGAATGAACTCGTTCACCCTATCTGTGCGCCATTTACAAAAATCGGTTGCTTGTAACCAGTTAACGCCTACCACCGGGTAGTCATTATAAGCTGGGTGACGTAAATAATACTTTACATAAGGCTCATTGTATGCAAGTTTGTTACGCCAAACTAATGTATCCGGCAACGCCTTTACGTATATCTGTGGATAGTTACTGTTAAATACCCTGCTGGTCCAGTATAGATATTCCCTATAATTAACGTTGGTGACTTCAGTTTCATCCATATAGAATGAAGAAACAGTAACGCGCCTTGGAACGTTGTTCCATTCGTACATTACATCATCTTGCGACCTGCCCATGGTAAATGTACCTCCTTCAATAAATACTAATCCAGGACCTGTTTCTTGCTCTTCGTAAGGTGGTACTTCAAAACCTCCATTCTTAGAATCGTTTAGATTCCAGCCTGTAACTGTAGATCTTTCATGCGAGCATGATGCTAAGATCATTATTCCCGCAATACCTAAAAATCTGAAGTGTCTGTTCATAGCTTAGTTGTATATTTTATTGAGTACTTATATCTCTATCTTATGATTTAGAAAGAAGGGCAGTTAAATGTCCTAAAGCCTCTCTTGTGCGGATGACAGGAGAACTGAAATATTAGAGAAAGTTCGTGAGAACCTGCTGTTTGCTCAGTAAGTTTAGATATAGTTACATCATAGCTATATCCCATTTTTACAGTTTTTGTTTGGAAACCAATCAATAACATAATAGCGTCTTGGTTACGATACCATAATCCACCAACAATAGGGCCTTTCATGGCGTAAAAACCAAGGTCCAACTGTTGGAAATCTTGTTGTTTTTGGAATATTACATTTGGTGATATAACTACTTGATCATCTTGTATAGAATGCCCATTTACCGGTATCATAGCCCCTGCGTGGATTGTATATTTCATTGGCAATTGGCTATTACCAGTTACGAAAGATTCATCAGGTTGGGTAAGGTGATTAACCGCAAAACCAAAAAATACGTTTTTGCTATAACCTAGCAATCCTGCTGAAAAATCAGGTACACCCACACTGGTACGAGTAGCAGTTTCATTACTTGGATATATGAACCCGCGGGTAGCATCAATCATATCGCCAAAAGTAAGCTTGCTCCAATCAACACTCTTTTGGTGGTAAGTAGCTTGGAAGCCTGCACTTATGGTAAATGTACGGGTTACAGGTAATTGAAAAGCATATATTGCACTTAAATTGGTAGTTGTAAGGGTTGATTGACCAGCTTCGTCTTGAGTAGCCAATATACCGATACCTCCAGATAATGCATCTACGTGTTGATCATAAGAACCACTATAGGTAACAAAAGTACCTGGTATGTTAGGCCATTCGTCCCTAAAGTTTAAGCATATACGCGGGCAATTAGCACTACCGGCGAATGCAGGGTTAAGGTATAATGGGTTAGCGTAGAACTGCGTAAACTGCGGATCCTGCGCGTTGGCATTACTTGATATACCTGTTATCAGGGCCATTGTTACTATTAGTAAAATGTATAATTTCTTCATGGCAGTATGCTGCATTAGAATACAAATATACGAAAAAACTTATACGATTGTTACGCTATTGGGCATTTTTATGGGCCATATAATAAAATGACTTCCTAAAAGTTATATGTTTCGCATGTTTATAGAATCAAATAGCATAACTTTACACTCTTTTCAGAGCATTTATACTCAATTTTAATGAAAGACCGCCATTATTCCTTACTAATTTTTTTGTCTTTTGTCTTTTCATTTAACATTACTGCACAGGTTAAAGTTAAGCCTGAAGAAACTACTATAAAAGCCACCTCGCCCACCAAACCAAATACAATAAAGCAGCAGGCGGCTTCCATAGCGACCGTTAACAATAATGGACTTATCACCCTTCATTGGTTGAAGCCACATAGTGAAAGCATGTCAGATAATACACCCGCTAAAGTTCTTATAAGCTTTACAGGGGCAACTTACAATGCTGGGCTCGCATACCTGCCCGAATATTTTAAGCTTATTAAACTAAACCCCTCCACCAATAAGATAACTGTAACATTAAGTAATGTAGTTTACGAACCTGTTACATCTGAGGAAAATTCTGCCATTGCCAAAAACAAAGCTATAAGTTCTGATGCAAAAATTTCATACAATGTTATAAAGGACAGAATGGAGCCTTACGCTCAAATATCTATTCTTCCGCTCCGTAAAAACCAGACAACAGGCCAATATGAGAAATTGGTTTCTTTTAAAATAAACATACAAGAAAACACGGAGGTTTCTGCAAAAAGAAAGAAAGTAGATTTTGCTTCAAGTTCAGTATTACAACCTGGTAATGGTAAATGGTATAAAATAGGCGTACCAGCTGATGGTGTATACAAAATGGATTACACATTTTTTAAGAATCTGGGATACAATATGTCATCGCTTGTACCGGCTAACATTCGCATATATGGAAATGGCGGGGCTATGTTACCCACTATGAACAATGTACCGCGGGCGGATGACCTTACAGAAAACGCGATTTTTGTACAAGGCAATGGCGATGCATCATTTGGCCAAAATGATTATGTGTTATTCTATGGACAAAGCCCTCATACATGGGCCTACTCAGCAGAAGATTCTTGTGTTAAATTCCATCATACTGTTAATTTGTATTCCGATACTACGTATTACTTTATAAATGCTGATATGGGCCCGGGTAAGCGCATCACAAATGAAAATACTACTGCATTGGTTACAGATACGGTTACTTCATTTGATGACTATGCTTATGTAGAGCCTGACCAATTAAATCTTATTCAATCTGGCAACCAGTGGTTCGGAGATTATTTTGATGTTACTACATCTTATAATATTCCTTTTACTTTCCCAAGTATACTATCATCTTCTCCTGTGTATATTAATACAAGTATTGCTTCCCGCTTTGACCAAAGCAGTGGGCCTTATAGTCTATATACTGCAAGTTGTGGAGGTAATTCGGTTAATATCACTCCTCCTCCCGTGAACACAACCATTTATTATGATATTTATGCGCAAATGGGCAGTGGTTGTTTTTCATTTATGCCTTCAGTCGGTGCTAATTCATTTGCTGTTAATGTTTCCAAAATAACTACTGGTGCTATAGGGTGGCTTTATTATGTTGAAGTAAATTTACGCAGACCTCTTAGCATGACTGGTGATGAAATGGAGTTCAGGGATGCCCAATCAATAGGCAAGAACAAAGTTTCTGCTTTTAAGATCTCTACCTTTTCGAATTTGCAAGTTTGGGATGTAACTAACCCTCAAAACGTATCTTCGGTAGTACTTACAAACACAAAACCTGGAATATATACCTATAGCATGCCTAGCGATACGCTTAAGCAATATATGGCTTTTACAGGCAACAGTTATTTAAAACCAACAAACTTTGGACAAGTCGTTAATCAAAACCTTCATGCATTTGCCCAAGCCGACCTGATAATAATTGCAAACCCTCAATTTTATAGCCAGGCATTGCAGTTAGCACAATTTCATCGCACACACGATAGTATGAATGTTGCACCTGTAGTAACTACCACACAAGTGTATAACGAATTTTCATCTGGTAGACAAGACCCGGTCGCCATACGTGATTTTTGCCGTATGTTTTATAGCAGACAAACTAATTATAGTAATAGCTTAAAATATCTTTTACTCTTTGGAGATGGTTCATATGACCCTAAGAACAGAATGCCTAACAACTCAAATTTTGTGGTGACTTATGAATCGGATAATTCGTTCGACCCTACAGAATCCTATGTGACTGATGACTTTTATGCTATTCTTCAGGATAGCAGTTTGGGTACCCCGGTTGGCAATCTTGACCTGGCTAACTATGCATTAAATATTGGAGTAGGAAGGCTTCCGGCCGATAATGTATCGGAAGCACAAACTATGGTTAATAAGATTATTAGTTATGAAACTAATTCCGGTGAACCGGCGATAGCTTCAACCTCATGTTGCAATCCTCAAACCCAATACAATATGGGTAATTGGAGAAATTCAATTTGCTTTATTGCACATGATGGAGATGATGACACACACTTAACTGAAGCAGATTCTTTAGCAAGAACCGTAGTTAGAACATTCCCTAATTTAAACGTCAATAAGATTTATCTTGATGCCTATCAAATGGTACAAACACCTGGTGGCCCTCGTTATCCGGACGTAAATAAAGCCATCGACAATCAAATGAACCAGGGTTTACTTATTATAAACTATACCGGTCATGGAGGTCAATTAGGCCTCGCTGTTTCCAGGGTGCTTACATTCGATGATATTTATTCCTGGACAAACGTAAACAAGTTGTCTCTTTTTTTTACTGCATCTTGTGAGTTCGCCCGCTTTGATGACCCGGAACAGATATCTGCTGGTGAGCTTTGTGTAAAAGCATCGAATGGTGGAAATATTGCACTTATGACTACTGTGCGAGATGTATATTCAGGTGGTAACTTTACCTTAAATCAAAATTTTTACAGTGTTCTTTATACGCCTTTACCTGACGGTTCATTGCCACGCTTGGGAGATTTATTTATGGATGCTAAAAATTTAACAGGGCCCATAGTAAATTCTAGGATGTTCGCTTTATTAGGTGATCCTGCAGTAAGGCTGGCTTATCCTAAAAACACGGTTTATACAACATCTATCAATTCGGTTACTGTAAGTGCAAAACACGACACATTAAAAGCGCTGGCTAAAGTTACTGTGTCGGGTTATGTGGGCGATCCTTCGGGTAATACCTTAACTGGGTTTAATGGTGTACTTTATCCTACTATTTATGATAAGCCGACATTAATATTTACTCTTGACAATTTGGGGGGAAACAATAGCCCTGTTTATGGATTTACACTTCAAAAAAATGCCATTTTCAATGGCCGTATATCTGTAACCAATGGAAAGTTCTCTTTCACCTTTGTAGTGCCTAAAGATATTCAGTACAATTATGGTTTTGGTAAAATGAGTTATTATGCCCAAAATGGAGTGACAGATGCTACAGGTAATTATGATAGTATAGTAGTAGGCGGTTCTTCTCCAATTGCGGTTAATAATGGTAAGGGGCCTCAGGTAAGGCTGTTTATGAACGACAGTAATTTTGCTTACGGTGGAATGACCAACGAAAACCCACAGATATTTGCCATAATAACCGATAGTAACGGCATTAATACATCGGGTAGCAGTATAGGACATGATATAACTGCTGTATTAGATAATAATACCCAAAACACTATCGACCTTAATCAGTATTACCAGCCTGCACTTAATAGCTACCAACGTGGCACGGTTACCTATCCGCTTTCATCCTTAGGTACCGGTACACATACTTTATCTTTACGGGTATGGAACGTATACAATAACACATCGCAATCAAGCACCGAATTTACGGTAGAACCTCAGGCAAGCCTGCAATTACAACATGTACTTAACTATCCTAACCCCTTTACTACGCATACCCAGTTCTTCTTTGAACTCAATGAGGTTTGCGACCAGCTTGATGTTCAAATACAGGTCTTTACTGTTTCAGGTAAGTTGGTTAAAAATATTGTTACTACTGTTAAAACAGATAGTTTCAGGTCACAACCCATAGATTGGGATGGCCGTGATGATTATGGAGATAAAATAGCTAACGGGGTTTATATTTATCACGTAAAAATACGTACCACTGAAGGCACTACTACCGAAAGCTATCAGAAGCTTGTTATTTTATAAGCTATTTATATCTTTGCTATCCTTTTTTATTATTAGAATATACTAATAACAGGGTTAACACGTTAGTATGTTCTCTATAAGATTATAAATGAAATTATCACAGACAAAAAATATTGCCTTCCTTCTTGCAACAGCTTTGGTTCTTAATCAAGAAGCTTCTGCACAAAGTAAAGCGAATGTATTAGGGCAGAATCTTGCTAATAACGTAAACGTTGTTACTACCGCTGTGCCATTTTTACTCATTAGCCCCGATGCGCGCGCGGGTGGCATGGGAGATGCAGGGGTTGCCTCTGCCCCGGATGCAAATGCTACTCACTGGAATCCCTCGAAACTTGCTTTTATCCCTGATTCTGATAAAATGGGTTTTTCCATTTCTTATGCTCCTTGGCTCAGGCAATTAGTACCTGATATTAATCTTTCTTATATAACGTTCTACTATAAGTTGCCTAATAACCAAGCTATTGCTTCTTCATTGCGTTATTTTTCTTTAGGCAATATTGAGTTTACTGATAATAACGGGGTTACTATTGGGAACTTTAACCCGAATGAACTTGCATGGGATGTTTCCTACGCTCGCCAGCTATCAGAGAGTTTTTCTGTAGGGATGGCAGCACGGTATATTTATTCTAACCTAACAGGAGCATCAGCCGTACAAGGTGTTTACACCCATCCCGGACAATCTATGGGGGTAGATATATCGGCCTATTATAGAAGTAATGAAGTAGAAGTTGGAGGCAAAAAGAGCATTGTTGCAGGTGGTATTTGTATCTCAAATATTGGCCCAAAAATCAGCTATTCTAATTCCGGTGAAACAGATTTTCTTCCAACTAATTTACGAATTGGACCATCTCTTGCAATGGAGCTGGACAAGTACAATAAGTTAACATTCATTCTTGACATCACCAAATTATTGGTTCCTACCCCACCATATTACCTCCATAATAGTTCTGGTGGCGATTCAATAAATCCAAACACTGGCCAGCCGATTATAACAGCAGGACAAAATCCTAATGTTGGCCCTGCACAAGGGATATTCCAATCATTTTACGATGCTCCTGGTGGAGGAGCTGAAGAATTTAAGGAAATTAACTGGAGCGGTGGTATGGAATATACCTACGATAATCAATTTGCGGCACGCTTGGGTTTCTTTTACGAAGCTCCTACCAAAGGAGGAAGGGAATATTTTACAATGGGCGCAGGCTTCCGCTTAACTACTTTATATATCGATGCTGCTTACCTAATACCCATAACCCAACAAAATCCACTGGCTAATACTTTGCGGATATCATTAGGGTTCAATTTTGGTAAGTCGAAAGGTAATAAAGCACCTGCTGATACCGATTAATCTCTCTGTTTGAACTTTAGAATTGGATATGGGTTTGATGTTCACCAGCTTGAAAAAGGCAGGCCATTTTACCTTGGTGGCATATTAATTCCTAATTCCCCCCACGGTGCAGTTGGGCATTCTGATGCAGATGTATTAATACATGCTATTTGTGATGCCTTGCTTGGCGCAGCGGCTTTAGGTGATATTGGCGTTCATTTCCCTAACACATCAGCTGAGTTTAAAAATATTGACAGTAAAATATTACTTGGCAAAGTTGTTTCGTTGCTCAAAGAACATGGATATTCAATTGGAAATATTGATGCAACACTTGTACTTGAAGCCCCCAAAATAGTTCCACATGTTCCTGCCATGCGAGAAATACTTTCCAAAGTAATTGGTATTGAAAAAGATTGCATTTCCATAAAAGCCACCACTAACGAAACTATGGGCTACGTTGGAAAACAGTATGGCGTTAATGCACACGCGGTTGCATTAATTGAAAAACTTAAATAGTTCAGCTTATTTTTCCAGTGCGCCTAGAATATACTCGCGATTCAAACGAGCAATATTAGCCACTGAAATGCTTTTAGGACATTCGGCTTCACATGCATTGGTATTGGTGCAATGTCCAAATCCTTCTTCATCCATAGTATGAAGCATGCTAAGCGCACGTTGTTTGCTTTCAGGTTCTCCTTGCGGCAACAAACTAAGTTGCGATACTTTTGCAGATACAAAAAGCATGGCAGAACCATTTTTACAAGCGGCAACACAAGCACCACAACCTATACAAGTTGCAGCATCAAATGCTTCATCCGCTATATCTTTACCAATAGGTAATCCATTTGCATCAGGAGCATTGCCCGTATTTACTGATATAAACCCGCCGGAATTCATTATACGGTCGAATGAGCTACGATCAACCGCAAGGTCTTTAATAACAGGAAATGCTTTAGCTCTCCAAGGTTCAACCGTAATAGTCTCTCCATCTTTAAAATATCGCATATGCAATTGGCAAGTAGTAGTGCCCTTTAACGGGCCATGCGGCCTTCCATTTATATACATACTGCACATACCGCAAATTCCCTCGCGACAGTCATGGTCAAAAGCAATAGGTTCTTCTCCTTTGTTTATTAACTGTTCATTCAACACATCAAACATTTCAAGAAACGACATATCAGATGAAATATCTTTTACCGGATAGGTCACAAATCCACCCTTGTCATTTGCGTTCTTTTGTCTCCAGACTTTTAATGTAAGGTTCATACAATAGATTTTACAGTTCGGTCCTCAAAATTACGTTTTATTTGTACATAATAAAACGTTAAATACAAAAAGCAGGAAAGTACCTCCTGCTTTTTGCATAAATCTTTGTTTGGTTTTATAGCTTCACTGGGTTAGCCACCGCTGAAACACCTAATGCATTATATGTTGTTTGACCGGTTGCATAATTTTCATACTCTGATGAGTTTGCATAATTCGCAGCACCTGCATAAACATTAATATACGCCATTTGACCTGGGTTCAGCCCGGCTTGATAAAAGCTATTTAATGGAATATTTGTTGTAAACGCAGTTTGACCACCAGGTATAGATATGGTTGTTAAAACCGCACTATATGATCCAGGTGTAGAACTAACCGAAGACGTATTCCCAATAAACACAACAAGATCTCTATTTTGCAAAGTTGCGACAGGAACAGTGCCATATATATATACTACAGTATCATTTGCTTTGGAGTTAAAGTGAACAGAATCTGAAACAGTGAAGGTAAAATTTGGAACTTGTGATAATTTTGAATCAACCTCAAGAGGTTGCGTACTACCTAAAAATTGAAAATTTTCGTGCAAATTCTGACCATAACTTGTATCTCTAAATGCAAGTGTATACAAGCCCGTTGAAACATTACCAATACTATAAACACCTGTAACCGGATTTACACTAGCCGAATCAATAAGGCCCACTGTACCAATACCTGTTGTATTACTTGAATTATATAAGAGCACCCTTACGCCTTTGGTAATGCTATCAGGCTGCAAATCACCATATTGATTATACAGAAAAACGTGACCACTAATACTACCTGTATAAGAAGGTCCCGCGGGGCCTTGGGCGCCGTTTTGAGGCTTGCTGCATGAACCGAAGAATAGGGCTGTTGAGATTAAGAAAATAATTGTTGAGGTATTTTTCATATTGTATTTATTGGTTTCTTATTCGATGTCTGCTTTCTCCAAAAGTTTAAGAGATCGGAAAAATATTTATTTGTATTTTATAGTTTTCCTATGTTAATTAAATGTTATGTTCTTTTGAATATTCCATTACCTTCTGAAACGTTTAGTTTCGAGCTTTTCTTGATTTTTTCATGTATTTTCGTGAAAATTTAATCGTTTCAGATTCAAAAAAGCTCGTTTTTTTATTGTTTTTTGCATTTTTTTGAATAAATTTGCATGTATAAGTTAATAGTAAGGCTATTTACTCATTATAATAAAATTGAGTTAATAACAATTACTAATGATACTTAGGGGGAAATTGAGAAAATTAGTAAAGATTCTGTAACCTACGGTTTTAATAATCGTAAAGGTAGGGGTAGCGCACATTTTGTATAAATAATTGTATCTGAATGAAAAATAAGACACTCTGCAAATTAATGTTAGGATTGCTTTTATTGGTGAGCCCTTATGCGTTTTCGCAGAATGTTAGTCTTAGTTCAAATGGTACTGCGCCAAATCCTTCAGCTGTGCTTGATTTATCCCACTGCACTAATGGTGGGTTTCTATTGCCGTGTATGACAACGGCCCAATTAACTGCTCAATTACCTAATGGGGGAGCATATCCTAATTCGATGCTTGTTTTTTGTACCGATGATAATTGTTTTTGGTCATATTACACAGGTTCAAATACCTGGAACAATGAATACTGTTTGTGTAGCGGTGCACCTGCAGCACCAGGAGCTATTACGGGCACTGCTGCTGTAACCAACGGAAGTATTTATACTTATTCGGTTACCGCAGTTGCAGGGGCTACTACATATAATTGGACGGTACCTACCGGTGCTACCATAGAAACGGGCTCTGGAACAAACTCTGTTACTGTACTTATGGCATGTACTGCCGGTAATGTTGGTGTATCAGCCGGGAACTCATGCGGTACAAGCACAGTTACCACCAAAGCCATAACTATAAGTAGCACAACCCCGGTTGCACCATCGACGCCTACCGGTTCGGCAACTATTTGTGCAAGTTCAACAGGTAATGTATATACTATAACTCCTGTTACGGGTGCCACTTCTTATACCTGGTCGGTGCCTGGTGCTGTAGGTACTATAGTTGGTGTTGCCACTAACAATACTATTACAGTAACTGCTGCTGGTTCTGCCGGAACCGGTAATATTACTGTACAAACAAATTTTGCATGTGGTAGTGCGAGTACTGCCAGTGCCGGATTAGCAGTAGAAACACAAACCACGCTTTCTGCTCCGGTAGTAACAGGTACAACACCTATTACTATAAACTCTACTAATAACACCTATTCTGTACCTGCTATAACTGCCACCAATATTAACAGCTACGCCTGGAGTCCTTCATCTGCGTCCTTAGGAACTATTACTGCGGGTGCAACTACAAATGCTTGTTCTTTAACTGCAGCAAGCAGTGCCAGCACAACGTACAGTATGCAGATAAGCGAGAATAACGCTTGTGGCACTGCAACTACAACTTATCCGGTAACAGTAACTACGTGTAGTGATAATATTGTGATTGATGGAAGTGCAGTAACAAGTGGTACAGCTACAAATACTCTTTCTATTACTACGGGTGGCACCAACGAATTAGTTGTTGTTGCATGTGAAGGGTATAGCAGCGCCTTTACAGGTTCCGTTGCTGTGACAGGAGGGTGGACAGGGGCTGCTACTTTTTATGGTAAAATTTATGATAATCATTACGCTGCGGTTGCTCTTTATTGGTTTGTTGCGCCAACCGCTGCTACATACCACATAACTGTAACAGAAACCGGATTTACTTATTATGACAACTTCGCAGTAGCCTTAAAGGGATTTTGCGGAACACCATCTGCTGCTAACTTTGTAAACTCCAATACCTATATAGGTACATATGCAAGTAATATGAATTATCTCCCTTGTTCGGGTACTGGTGCAACAACTACTTTAAGCTTAACAGAAAATGCGAATTCCTACGTTCTTGGTTTTGGTTCTGCATATTTTAATTCTACCGCATCTGTGCCTACATGGAATTCGGATACCTGGGCAGGTGGAAGTACTGATGCTGAAAATGATTACGCAGATTTTGGTATAGCTATTACAACTGCAGCAACAGGGAATTATGAAGCTACTTTTGGCCATAGTATTTGGTACGGAGCCCTATATCTAATAAACATACAGTAAGGATAATGGTGTTATAAATAGAACATGAATATTATAAATAAAAATATTAAAGGGTATAGTAAAAAATGGATATTACATCTTTTTATTCCACTCCTATCTTTTTTTGCTGCCACTCCACTTTTTGCCCAAAATATAGGTATAAGTGATAGTGGTGCCACACCAAGCAAATATGCTGTATTAGATCTTTCTACTGCTACCCGCCGAGGGGTATTGTTACCAACTATGACCACAACACAGCGCAATGCCCTCAGCCCACCAAGCGGCACCTTGATATTTAATTCCACTACTAACTGTCTTGAAACTTATTATACTGTAACAAGTTCATGGCAAACTATTGTATGCCCTTGCAGTGGTGCACCAGGTTCACCAGTTATAACCGGCAGCAACAGTATTACTGCCCTTTCAACCGGTAACGTGTATTCCATTTCGGCTGTTGCAGGCGCTACTTCTTATTCGTGGACGGTACCCACCCAAGTCGGAACTTTAGTTTCAGGACAAGGAACAACCTCTATTACGGTCACCGCTGCAGTACTTGCCGAAACAACTTATAGCATTAGCTGTACTGCCACTAATTCATGCGGCTCAACAACAACTAACTATGCTGTTACTGTAACTTCCACATGTGCACATGGCAGCCAGGTATTTACTTATACAGGCTCAAATCAAACCTGGGCTGTACCTACTTGTATTACAACTTGTACAGTGCAATGTTGGGGCGCAGGAGGTGGTGGTGGCTCTTACGATCCGGGGTATTATAATAGCGGGGGCAGCGGGGGCTATGTGTCAGGAACATTGAATGTAACAACTTATGAAGGAACCAACCTCACAATAATTGTTGGTCAAGGAGGCGTAGTTTTTGGTACTTCAACAAGCTATGGCGGTGGCGGAGCCGTAAGTAATTCAAATTATTATGCCAGCTCAGGTGGCGGTATGTCAGCCATTACCAGTGGTGGAACTTATTTAGTAGTTGCTGGTGGTGCCGGTGGTGCCGGAGATGCAGTTTATAATACGGGTGGCTCAGTAACAAATGGCGTTGGTTATGGTGGCGCCGGTGGCGGGTCAACAGGTGGCGCAAGTAATGCCTCATATGAAGTTGGCTCAGCCGGTGGCGGAACGCAAGCAGCAGGTGGAGCTGGCGGTGTTGGTAATAGCCAAACAGGATATGCAGGGGCTGCCTATACTGGCGGCGCCGGCCGGTCTAGTAGTTATGATGCTGCCGGTGGCGGCGGTGGCGGTTATTATGGCGGTGGTGGTGGCGGTTATTCAGGTGGTGGCTATGGTGCAGGCGGCGGCGGCGGCGGCTCATCGTACACTACAAACGGAAAGTTCACCAATTTTGGAGCTTCCGTGGCAAGTTATACACCTGCCGGATACGGAGCAGGAGGTCTACAGGGCAATACTAATGCCACAGGGGTAGGCACAACAGCAGTGGCAACTACTATGTCGAATTATGTTTCCGGTGTTGGCGAAGGAGGCTGTGGTGGTTGTGGTGGCGGAAATGCAGCACAAAATGGTGGTAATGGGCTAGTTGTTATAATATGGTAATTATTAATAAATCCTAACAAAAATAAAACTACAACGTACACATTCAAGGGGTTTAGCACATAAATAGAATGAAGAAGGCATTATATATATTATTATTAATTGGTTTATTGCCGACAATGGGTTTTGGCCAGCATGCCCGTATTCATATTACCTCAGGGTATTTAAAAATTGGAGCGAGCGGTAACGGTAGTTACAGCGCATCTAATTTAACTCAAACTTACTTTGTTATTGATAATTTAAATACAACCGCTCTTTTGGCTGATGCAGGTACTGGTATTATAACTGAGGCTGAGTTTAATATGGTGCAATGGAATATAGGAGCCAACACTGGGACTTATACATTACCTTTTGTATATACCGATCTTACTCCTATTCCTTTAACGGCAGTAGTAAGTGCTGCAGGCACTAATGCCGGAACAGGTAATGCTGCCATTGAGTTTTCTACCTGGGATACCCAACCTGATAACGCCAACGGTACTCAATCAATTGATGGGATGCCTTACGATGTTACCAATATGCGTGCCCAGTATGCCCAAAGTAACCCTCTACCATCAGTTGCTGATGACTCTTACAATGCGGTAGATCGTTTCTGGGTAATTGATGCCGGGGATGCCGGCGGCATTGCCAATACTTATCTACCAAGTGGTGTAACGGCACAACATAAATATACTGCAGGTAGTTCACCTACTATTGCACTTACCTTTTATTACTTAGGTGCAGCCGATGCCAGTTCAGAAGTTTCTTCACCTAATGTGCAGCCAATGGATGGACAGTTGATACCCCAACGCTATAATTCTACCCAAAACAATTGGGGCGATTATTTGCCAAGTATCTCAGGCGCTAACACTGCAGGTGGTAGTACTGGTAATTTGGCTACAGTTGCAGTAAGCTCTGCTAACTGGTTCCGTTCGTGGACACTTGCTAATAGCCACTCTCCGTTACCTATAAAATTGCTTTCATTTAATGTTGAATGTCAAAATAATGAGGCGATTATTCATTGGAGTACTGCTACAGAAGTAAACAATGATTATTTTACTATTGCCAGAAGTTCGGATGGAATAAATTACCAGGCAGTTGCTATTGTAAAAGGTGCAGGTAATAGTAGCACCACACTTAATTACTCTACAGTTGATACCAGTCCTCTTTTTGGGACTTCATACTACCGATTATCTCAAACTGATTTTGATGGCAATACAGTAATAGCCGGTAGTGTTTCGTTTACAGCATGTGGCAATCATAACAGCACTACAATAAATGCATATGGCACGAGTAATTTTATCGATGTTCAAATTAATTCCATAGAAAATGATAACGCGGCTTATACAATAAGCCTAACTAATGATTTAGGGCAAAATATACTTACGGAAAACAAAACCGTTAATACTGGTATTAATGAATTTAAATTATATACCGAGATACCAAATGGAGTCTATTTTTTAATTGTAGCTACCTCAACTAATGTTTATCATAAAAAAATATTAATAAAAAAATAAGAGGATTTCATTGTCAGGAGATAACCTCATTAAAAAGTAAAAGATTCACGCTTCATGAGAGTAACTAAAAAACATATTCGCTTATTAAGCTCCATTAGGAGTTCGGGACAAATTATTTTATTCTTTCTTATTGTATTTATTTCTCGTGTAGTATCTGCTCAAAATATGAGCATAAGTACTGCAACAGTTACTGTAAACCCGCAAACCGGTGTAGCATTCGATCTTTCTCAGAATCCGGGCTCAAATACTGCTAATAGTGCAGTTGCCGAAGGCTTCGTATTACCTTGCCTCACAACAGGACAAATGAATGCCATATCAGCTTCTGCGCCTGCAGGCCTATTACTTTACAATACTACCACCCAATGTTATGAAATATATAGTGGCACTACATGGAACTCTTTTTGGTGCTTATGTACCGGATCTCCCCCTAGCATTACAGCGGGAGCCACCAGTACATCAGTTTGCACAGGCTCTACTATTTATTTAACTGCTTCAGGAGGTGCATCTATTTATACATGGACGGGGCCAAACGGATTTACATCTAGCCAGCAAAACCCTACTATTACAAGCGCAGTAGTAGGTGATGCCGGCACTTATTCTGTTACTGCATCTAACGGTTGCGGTTCAAGCCCAATATCTACAGTTAATATTAGTGTGGCTGCTGGTACTACGCAAACAGCTGGTGTAACAGCTAGCCCTTATTGCGCCGGTTCCACCGTTAACCTAACCTGTACAAATACAGGCGGTACTGTTACAGGGTATAGTTGGTCAGGACCCAATGGTTTTACATCTGCATCGCAAAATCCAAGTATAGCAAGTGCAACAACTGCTGCCAGTGGTACTTACACGGTAATATGTACTGAAGGTGCTTGTAGTATATCTTCTACCGTAGCTGTTGTGGTAAATGCATCACCAAGTGCGCCAACTCCAATAAGTGAACTCGATTCATTAACTGGTGCAACTTACGTAGGACCCGCTTGTGATCCCGGATGTGTTGCAATAGGTCAAACACTGCAATTTTCAGTACCCAATACTGCGGGAAATACCTACACTTGGTCGGTTACACGTGGAACAATAATAGGTTCATCAACTGGTAGCTCTATTACTGTACAGTGGACCGCAGCAGGCAGTAACGAAATAACAGTAACTCAAACTTCCTCTAGTGGATGTACCAGTGCCAGCAATGCAATTTATGTTACAGTATCTTCTCAATGTTCTTGTACTTTTAATACTTGTGGTGCACATGTCTCATTTACTGTTCCTGCTGGAATGCACTCAGTAGCTATTGATATGGCTGGTGGTGGTGGTGGTGATAGTTGGAGTGAATGGACCGTGCAATCATGTGCTCCTTGTAGCGGTGTAACACCTTTAGTTTCGCCTTGTGCCGAAGGGGCAAGAGTCAGAGCTACGTATGCTACTTCAGCAGGAACAACTCTTTATGCTGATGTTGGATGTAAGGGTGGTACAGGATCTTCTACCACTGCAGGTGCAGCTGGTTCAGGCGGGTATTCAGGTGATGAAAGCGGGGGAACTGGAACAATCTGGACAACAATTGCCGGTGGAAGTTGTGTTGAACCAGCCTCTTATCTTGAAAGTAGTTCAGGCGGCGGCGGCGGCGCAAGTGACTTACGAAGTGGCAGTACAGCCCTTGCAAGTAGAGTTTTGGTTGCAGGCGGAGCAGGAGGAGATTTTGTACAATACATTGAGGCTGATGGTGGACAGTTAACGACAACCTGGTATAACACAAATTGGTGGAACGGCCCGGCAACTCCTAGTTGTGGAGGTGCTCCTAACGGATCTAACGGTGGTTACGGAGGTGGTACTAATGCAGGTGGTGTATGTGGCCATGGTAATGAATTTGGATTGGGAGCAACTACAGCTGCCGCAGGCGCAGCAGGAGTGTCAAGTAATATTAATACAAATGGAGGCGCTTGCCCTGACCCTACTCAGGCTACCTGCACAGGTACGGCTGCAACTGCAGGCAGTGGCGGAATTGGTGGTAATGGTGGCCTACAGGGCTATACAAACGGCTGCAATAGCGGCTGTAATTTTAATCCCGGAGGTGGTGGCGGCGGCGGATATTATGGCGGCGGCGGCGGGTTTGGAGCCGGCGGCGGCGGCGGCTCGAGTTACCCTGCAGCAAATGGAGGTGCAATTAGTGGTTTAACTTTTACAGCAAGTTACGAAACAGGGAATGGGTATGTTACTATTACCTGGTAATAGCCTGACATATTTTCAACAATAATTTTTCAACTTCTTCCGTGAAAAAGATCAGCACTTTATTTGCCTTTATCTTTATGCTTGTTCAACTAAAAGCGCAGGTATGGTCGCAAATAGGCAACGGAATTAATAATACTGTATATAGCATTTGTTATTTCGATTCTGTGCTATACGCCGGCGGAGGATTTACTGCCGCTGATAACCCCGCTAATAATATTGTTCAATGGAATAGGCACAACTGGTCGCCTCTTGGTAACGGGGTTAATAACACTGTTTTTGCATTATGTACTTACAGTTCAAGGCTATATGCTGGTGGCCAATTTGATAGTGCCGGAAATAATACATCGCACTATATTACCCAATGGAATGGCACAAACTGGTCCGCATTGGGCACCGGAACAAATAAACCCGTATTCGCACTTTGTGTTTATAAAGGGCAACTATACGCCGGTGGCGGATTTGACAGTGCAGGTGGCATGGCTACTAATTATATTGCCCGGTGGAATGGAGCAATTTGGTCATCTGTAAATGGAATAAACCCTAAAAGAACTTCACTTCCCCCTGACCTTCATGGTAAAGGTGTGGCTGCCTTGGCTGTGTATAATGGCCGGTTATATGCTGGAGGGGCATTTGATTCTGTAAACGGGCAACTTGCGAACAATATTGCAGTTTGGAATGATACAGTATGGTCGCCTGTTAATACAGGTATACGTGGGCATGTTTATGCACTATGTGTCTATAATTCTAAGTTATATGCAGCCGGAGGGATGGATAGTGCTGGAGGACAAGCTGTAAGAAATATTGCTATGTGGGATGGTGTACAATGGACACCTGCCGGCAGTGGCACTGATGGGGAAGTATATTCTTTATGCAGCAATAATGGAATACTATCTGCTGGGGGGACTTTTGATAGTGCCGGTGGCCAATTAGTTCGGAACATTGCATCATGGAATGGAACTAACTGGTCAAGTCTAGGTTCGGGGGTTACTAATGGCAGGGCAGTTTACACTTTACGGGGATATGATTCTGTCTTATTTGCAGGTGGCAGTTTTGCCGAAGTAGATGGCAGCTCTATTAACAATATTGCTCAATGGGTCAGCCCTGTTTTAACCGGAATATATTATAATACCATGGCAGAAAAAAGAATATATATTTTCCCTAATCCTGCTAAAAGCATTTTAACTTTTCAGTACGAAGGTGAAGGTAATGGGCCCACAACAATACAAATTACAGATATGATGGGGAAAGTAGTGTACTGCCATATATCAGAAGATGCGCTACAAAACCATAATGATTACTCCGTCAATATTTCGGCATTAGCTGCAGGATTGTATATAATGCAGGTAAGCAATACAGGTGAAGTTTTCTATAATAAGTTTATAAAAGAATAAACAGACTTCCTATAGATTCCTGTCCATACTGCGATAGTAGAACAGCAATACAATTATAAGAACAACCGAAATAGCGAATGTTACACTGGTGAAACTAAAGTCATCCATGCAAACCGATAATATATCTTTAGCAAAAAAAGAAGCTACAAATAATTCAACACCCCAGCGTTTCATATACCAAACGCCAACCATTGAAATAAACTGTAAGCACATAACAAGACTAAATAAAGCCGGGTAAAACTCATTTATCTTTTTAATGGCAGGAGAGAACGCAATTAGGAAATTAAGTATAACCATTATCCAGCCTATTATACTAAATATGGTAACTACTAAAGGGCGTTTTTTACTGAATCCTACCATACCTTATTAATAAGTTGAGCGAATAGCTTCTACCGGATCGAGTTGTGATGCTGTATATGCAGGTATAAACCCTGATATTAGTCCAATAAGCACTGATATGGTAATGCCTAACATTACATTACTGAATGTTAGTACAAGGCCCATGTCATTCGCATTACCAATTAACACTGCTGTACCATCAACCAAAATACCTAACAAGCCCCCTATCAGCGAAAGCAAGATCGCCTCAATAATGAACTGCATCAGTATAAAATAATTCTTTGCGCCTAGTGATTTTTGAATCCCTATTAGTGACGTTCTTTCTTTAACTGACACAAACATAATATTGGCAATACCAATGCCTCCAACTAATATTGAAAAACCACCTATCACCCATCCTATTACGGCTACAATATCAAACAGTGAAGTGAAATTTTTACTTACCATGCTCGATTCGTTCAAGGCAAAATTGTCCTCCTGTTCTGGTTTCAACTCTCGAACTGAGCGCATAATACCACGTAATTCACTAATAAGCTGGGCATTGGTCACACCTTCTTTTGCCTTAACTAATAAAACTTTAGGCATCCACATATTATGCATGTCCAACAATGTACGCTCAAAATTGGCTGGCATTAATACGGAGACATCCATATTTATATTACTCAGCTTACTCTCCCCCTGTTTCTTCATTACGGCAACAACCAATACTTTTCTGCCTAATACCTTTATATATTTCCCAATTACATCCTGATTGTTGAATAAACCTGAAGCAACATCACACCCTATAATTGCGACATTAGTTCCACTACTAAATTCATTTGGTGTAAAATATCTTCCTTTATCTATCTGTACCCAGTTAACTACGTGATTATAGTCGTCTGATATTCCATTCACACTAACATTATCAACCGAACTGTTTAAATACTCAACAGTTGAATTTGTGCCAAAAGTAAAAGCAGAAGCTTCGGCACTTTTACATTTTTTCTGTATAAAGTCCATTTCATTCATGGTAGGCTGTGGCCTGTCCCAGTATTTCCACCACGGGTAATCCTTACCAAAAGTCCAGGGCCACTTTTCTACGTAAATAACATTGCTTCCAAGGTTATTTACGTCCTTTTGAAGGCTTAGTTGAAAAGAATCGATAAAAGTAAAAACTGCTATAATTGAGAAAATACCTATGGTTATACCCAATAACGATAAAATGCTGCGCAATTTATTTTGCACCAATGCTTTAACAGCAAAGGAAAAGCTTTCACCAAATAATTGCAATGGAACCATTGAGCCCTTTTTACAAAAGTATGTTATTTTACTTATAATATCTTATACCTAAGCGTTTTATAATGATGCGCTTTGTTTTCTTAATTTTACTGCAACTAATTAATCATGCTAAGGGCAAAAAACTGCTACCACCTTTTATTATTTCTTTCACTGCTCATTTGCCCGGTAACTTTTACCTGGGCTCAGGAACAATATCGTTACCGCACAGTAACTGCAGAACAGGGGCTTTCGCAGGGGGTAGTAAACTGCATCATACAAGATAAACATGGCTTTATGTGGTTTGGTACACAAGATGGTCTTAACCGTTTTGATGGAAATGGAATAACCCTATTTAAAACCAATCCGCTCGATTCGAATTCTTTAGCCACAAACTTTATAAACTGCTTATTTGAGGATACTACAGGATTATTATGGATAGGTACTGATGGGGGGTTGAGCACTTATAGTTTATATACTGGCAAGTTTGAGAATTATCTTCACGTAAATTCTTTTCATCCGGATAAGAATAATATACGTACCATTTTTGAAGATAGGAATGGCACTATTTGGTTAGGAACAGATTTTAACAGCATCTGCAAATTTGACAGGCACACTAAAAAAATCACCACCTATCCGCTTGAGTTAAAAGATACTTCGTCAGCTTCATTTGATTACATATCGTCGATAACGGAAGATGCGTCGGGAGTTATTTGGGTGGGAAGCTTTGGTGGCGGGCTTTACAGTTTTGATAAGAGAACAGGTAAATCACAGAATTTTTACCAACCTACTGAAGCAAAAACGTTATCTGAATATATCAACAACATTAGTTCACTTTATTATGAGAAAGGAAGAGATGAACTATTGATTGGCACTAAAGGTGCGGGACTAGAGGCTTTTCCCATTGCGACTAAAAGATTCAATAAATTATATACTACAACAGCAGATACAACATATTACAAGGAACCTAGAATAATAAGCAGTATTGTAAAAGATAAAACCGGTAATATTTGGGTGGCAGGAAATAACGGAGAAGGGCTTTTTAGATACGATGAGGATAAGCGGGCTTATATATCATACAAACGCAGCCACACGGGCAATTCAATTGATTTTAATGAAGATTTTTGCAATAGTCTTTATGTAAGCGCAGAGAACATATTATGGGTTGGAACCAACAATGGTGTTGGTTATTATATTCCTGAAAAGAGAAACTTTGTAATTTATAAGGACACCGCCAATCGCGCTGCTAACATGGTTATGTCTATAGCAAGGGATGCAGGCGGTAGATTATGGATAGGTACGAATGGTTCAGGATTGAGAGTATATGATGAGACGACACGAACTTACTCTCAGAATAATGAACTTACAAGGGCCATCCACAATATTTCTATTATTTCCTTATTCATTGACAAAGGGGATAATTTATGGATTGGAACATGGGGCAGCGGAGTAATTGGCTACAACCTGCTCACGGAGAAAATTATAAATATTGACAGTCTTAACATTGCTATTACAAAAACATCTGTTACAGGCATCACCCAAGATCATACTGGTAAAATCTGGATAGCTACTTACGACAAGGGTGTATTTGTTTATGATGAAAAGCATTCTACCATTGATCGCATTACTGTAAACAACGGACTTAGTGATAATCATGTATATGGATTTATGGAAGATTCACAAAACAATATGTGGATAGGTACAGATGGTGGTGGGGTTAATTGTTACAGCCCCGAAGGGAAAATATCTATTATAAAAAAGACTACAGGAAACAACTCATTGTCATCCAATACTGTCAATTGTATGTATGAAGATAAAGCGGGAAATCTTTGGTTAGGAACAAGCATTGGGCTCAATAAATATTCCATCAGTCAAAAGAAGTTCACGCATTATTTTATGAAGGATGGCTTGCCTAACGATTATATATACAGTATTTTACCAGATAAAGATGGCAACTTATGGATCAGTACAAATAAAGGCATAGCCAGGTTGAACCCTAATATAGTTAATGAAGCGGGCAGTGCATTTAAAAACTTCGATAAGGGAGATGGACTTCCATCAGATGAGTTTAACCAGGGAGCATTTTTAAAAACTGCCGACGGAAGGATGTATTTTGGTAGTACTACAGGTATTGTATCTTTCATACCTGAACAAGTTACTGGTAATATGCATGAGCCGCCCGTAAGTATTACTTCGTGCGAATTATTTGGCAAAGAATATTTACCAGACACACTTGTTTCAGAAAAGAAACACTTAGAGCTTTCGTGGAAAAATAATACCATTTCTTTTTCTTTCATTGGATTAGATTATGAAATGCCTTCAGAGAATAAGTATAAATACATACTTGAAGGGGCAGATGCTGATTGGTCTTTACCAACAACTCACCACTGGGCTAATTATATGCAGTTGCCTCCGGGGCATTACGTATTTAGAGTTAAAGCATGTAATAACGATGGTGTTTGGAGCCAGGTTGGTGCAGCCATCTCAATAAATATTGTTCCTCCTTTTTGGAAAACAAACTGGTTTTATGCTAGCTCTATTATTTTAATTCTTGGTGGTTTATTTGGATTTATTAAATACCGTACAAGGCGTATTGAAAAAGAGAAAAAAGTATTAGAGGCCAAAGTAGAAGAACGCACCCATGAGCTAGCCCAGAAGAATCGCGATATAACCAGTAGTATTGAATATGCTAAACGCATACAGCAAGCTATTCTTCCACCACTCGAAGAAATCAAGCAATATCTGCCAGACTCATTTGTACTGTATTTACCTAAAGATATTGTAAGTGGTGATTTTTATTGGTTTGGCGAACAGGATAATAAACTTATTATGGTTGCTGCCGACTGCACGGGCCACGGTGTACCTGGTGCCCTAATGAGCATGATTGGCCATAATTTACTTAATCAAATTGTGCTAGAAAAAGGTATTACCAAACCTTCAACCATCCTCAACAACCTAAATACTATGGTGCAAACTGCCCTTAAACAAGGTATTAGCACCATTGACACAACCGATGGAATGGACGTAGCCCTTTGCGTTTTCAATAAAAATACCGGTGAAGTTGAATATGCAGGTGCAAACCGCCCGCTTATAATAGCAGGCTCTGGTGAACTGAAGAAAGTAGATCCCGACAAAATGCCAATAGGTGGTTCACAAATTGGCCTCCACCGGACCTTTACTAATCATACACACAAGTTACAGAAAGGAGAAACTCTTTATATTTTCAGTGATGGGTATGCCGACCAGTTTGGAGGCGATAAGGGTAAGAAATTTATGATACGCCGCTTTTTAGAAACTTTGCAGGAAATTAAGAATTTGCCTGTAAATGAACAAGAAAACCACTTATTAAAGACCATTTTAACGTGGAGAGGTGATTTTGAACAGGTAGATGATATCCTTGTAATTGGAATTAAGTACCTATAACCATCGAAGCTGATAAAACCCTATAAACGAGCCTTAAATTCCTGATTTTGTCGAACATACCATTTTTATTATATTTGCCTCTTCTCATTAAGACCTGATTTGATGACTCAGTATAGAACCAATAAATTAAACCACAAGAAACTCTGAAATAGACATGGATATTCACGATTTCTACGACAAAATGGACCGTAATAACATCCTGTTATCTTTCAAGGGTGATATTACTGCTGAATTGCTTACATCCATTCTTCAGATCATCGAGTCGAAGATGGATAATATGCAAGAAGAGCCTAAGCTTCGTAAGAAAGTATATATAGTTTTAGTAGAACTATTGCAGAACCTTTACCATCATATGGACGATCCTTCATTAGAGGCTAATGCTGAAATGGCTCGTACCGCTATATTTATGATTGGTAAAGAGAACAGTCATTACAATGTTATAACCGGTAATTACATTAAGAACGATCGCGTTCCACTTCTTAAAAAGAAGATGGATGAAATTAATGCATTAAGCCCTGAGGAAGTAAAAGAACACTACAAAAGAACTTTGAATAACGGGCAGATGTCGGAAAAAGGAGGAGGAGGACTTGGAATGATAGATATAGCACGTCGTACAGGCAAGCCTCTTTTCTATGACTTCGTGCCTATTAACGACAATTTTTCATTTTTCACACTTAATGTTGTGATAGAACAATAACAACCCTATTAACTAAACACACGCTATGGAAGTAATAACTATCGAAAGCAGCCCTAAGACCCCTTCTATCAAATTCGATTCAAAACAAGGGAAACTTGAAATAAAAGGAAGATCTATTCCTGAGAACTCTGTTGAGTTTTACAAACCATTAGTAGAAAGCCTTGAAAGATATGCAGGCGCTCCTACTTCTCCAACTCAGGTTGATATTCAACTCGAGTATTTCAATACTGCATCTTCGAAGTGTATTTTGGATGTACTTAAAAAACTCGAAACCATTCACCGCCAGGGCAACCAAGTTATTATTAACTGGTATTACGAAGAAGATGATGAAGATATGCGCGAAGCAGGAGAAGATTACCAAGCTATTGTTAATCTTACCTTCAATATGCAACAAGTAGAACTTGACTAATATTACTATTACGTATTATATAAAGGCCCTGCCCAGAGTACTCGTGGCGGGGCTTTTTGTTTAACGCGCTAATAGTTTCTCTTATCTTTGCCCTATGGTAGAACCCGCCAAAAAGAAGAGTCTTTTAACACGACTTCGAACCAGGTACTTCTTCATTATTCGTAAGGAAGATACTTTCGAAGAACGCTTTTCATTGCGCATCTCCCCTATTGCACTCTTTACCATCACAGGCGGAGCAATAGTACTACTTATACTACTCGTGATATGGGCCGTTGCGTTTACCCCTTTACGTGAGTATATACCGGGGTACGCTGATGTTAATATGAGAAAGAACTTAATAGCACTTAGCCTGAAGACCGACTCGCTCAATAATGAGTTAATAGCCCGACAACAGTATATAGAGAACATACGTCGCATATTATCGGGTGAGGCACCGAAACATGATACGCTTGCTCAAAAGAACCATACCGACACCACTAAGCATACCACCACCTTTGTACCCCCTTCTCACGATGATTCCATGTTACGCCATTCGGTTGAAGCGCAGAACCCTTATAATGTATCAGTATCCCTAAACAAGAACCAGGATAAGTCATCAGGCAATAGCACTATTAGCGATTACTTCTTCTTTACTCCTCTGAAAGGCTATGTCTCCAATGGCTTCAATCCTTCAGCTGGGCATTATGGTATCGATATTGTATCTAAAGAGAACGAGGCGATCAAGGCGACCCTTGATGGTACCGTTATTGTTTCTACCTGGACCCTTGCTACCGGTAACGTAATCATACTTCAGCATAACAACAACCTGGTTTCTGTTTACGAACACAACTCCGTATTGCTTAAGAAAGAAGGTGACTATGTAAAGGCAGGAGATGTTATTGCTATTGTCGGGAACACAGGCGAATTAACTACCGGACCGCATTTGCATTTTGAACTTTGGTACAAAGGCAACCCTGTTAATCCACAGGAGTATATGAAGTTCTAGTGTTTGCCTGCTATATAGTCATCCCCTAAGGAATGCTTAGCTGTCTCTTCTAATATACTATGTGCTTCTTCCTTACCAAGCACTCTGAATATCAAATTATGCCCGCCGTATATTAAAGGTGTAGCAATAATTGCGATCGTTATCTTGAACAAGTATTGCACCAAAACCAGGTGAAGATAATCTGCCGTACTTAGTTTGCCTTGTAACCAGAAGCCAATACCCAACACAATAAACGTATCTACCAATTGCGATACAATTGTAGAGCCTGTTGACCGCAACCATATCATGGCGTGGCCCGTCTTCTTACGCAACATCCAAAAGATGCTGTTATCTACTAATTGAGAGAACACAAATGCAACCAAGCTACCTACTATTAACCACATCGATTGCCCGAATACATTTGCGAAAACAGAATCGGATATAGGCGAGTTACTGGAAGCATGTATACTCATGGCTATGTAGAGTATAATATAAGTATATGCTATAAGGCACGCCGTTATTATCGATAATCGCCTTACCCCTTTCTTACCATAGAACTCATTAATAACGTCGGTTGCAAGATAGATGACCGGCCATGGTATTACACCGATACTTAGGGTAAGCCCCATAAAGTGTATCAGCTTACCACCTATAAGTTCTGCTGTAATAGCATCGGCAGCAAAGAACATAGCAAGCGTAATAAATATCAGTTCCTTCTTGCTATGAAACATCCCTCCTCTTAGGTATGTAGTTAGTTATTAGTATGCGCCTCTGTAACGGATAGCCTTTTCAAGCTTTTTGAAAGCTGTGATGTATGCACCTATACGAAGA
This sequence comes from Bacteroidota bacterium, assembly GCA_013285655.1. Taxonomy (GTDB): domain Bacteria; phylum Bacteroidota; class Bacteroidia; order JABEUT01; family JABEUT01; genus JABEUT01. The sequence goes on along the minus strand of JABDHI010000011.1, from coordinate 7,169 downwards.
CTTGTCTTGTATTGTTGTGCATTGAACCACACTTGTTCAAAAGCTGTTTCCATTGCAAAGTCATGCTTAGCATTTACTTCTTCTTCCTTCCAGTAGTGGCCATATTGGTTTTGCACCCATTCGAAGTACGATACGGTTACACCACCTGAGTTAGCCAAGATATCAGGAACTACAGTAATGCCTTTTTCATTCAATATAGCGTCAGCGCCAAATTCGGTAGGACCATTAGCGCCTTCTACAATAAGCTTAGCTTGTATTTTGTGTGCGTTCTCTTCGTTAATCTGGTTTTGTATAGCTGCCGGTATAAGCGCATCTACATCAAGTGTAAGTAATTGCTCATTGCTAATTAAATCACCGCCGGTAAAGCCTTGCAATACGTTGTTATTCTTTTGCGCGTATTTAATTGCTGTATCAATATCAAAACCTTTTTCATTGTGGAATGCTGCAGTATGGTCAGATATTGCAACGATCTTAATGCCTTTTGAGCTAAGCAACTTAGCAGCATTTAAACCTACATTACCAAAGCCCTGAACAGCAGCTGATGCTTTTTTACGGTCAATGCCGATCTTTTTCATAGCCTCGATGGTATGTATCATAACACCCCTTCCGGTCGCAGCTTCGCGGCCACGTGAACCACCTAAGGTAATTGGCTTACCTGTTACTACGCCTGGCAGGTATTCTCTTCTGATCTTAGAATACTCATCAACTATCCAAGCCATTTCGCGCTTGCCTGTGCCCATATCCGGTGCAGGAATATCTTTATTAGGACCAAATACTTCGCTCATAGCTAATGTATAGGCACGGGTCATACGTTCTAATTCGCCAGCCGACATCTTTCTTGGATCGCAGGTAATGCCACCCTTTGCGCCGCCGTATGGTAAACCGGCAACAGCACATTTATAGGTCATCCAGGCAGCTAATGCTTTTACTTCATCATCATTCACATCTGGGGCATAACGTATACCACCTTTTGATGGGCCTAAGTATGTAGAGTGCACAATACGGTATCCTTCGAACACTTGTATCTTGCCATTATCCATTACTACCGGAAGTGAAACCTTAACCTGTTTTTGTGGGGTAATAAGCATTGCTGCTATATCCTCAGGTAGGTTGTAGAGCTTAGCCGCTGTATTAAAACGCGCTAACACTGCTTCATACATACTTACGTGTTTCTTTTCGGTATTCTTCTCACTAGCCTTAGTCTGTGTGCTCATACTTTATGTGTTATGATTTTGGGACTGCAAATGTAGGAAAATCTAAATTATGGCTATATTTTAAACCATTTAGCCTTGTCCTAAATAGTGTCGTAAAATGTCGGTTTCTGTCGCTATAAACATTCTATTGTTACTCTTTTCACTGATTTTCAGCATTTTCACACTGTTTCTGCCTGGAAAATTCATGTCGCAATTGTCGTTTGCATTCATAATTTATTGATTTTCAGCGTTTCTATTGCGACAACATGAGGTGCTCCCAATAAATTCATTCTACCCTCTGATAATAATGTGTTATTGATACAAAAGTACCAAGGCTTAAGTAAAAACCTCCATAAATTATCAATAGGTTCTCAACAACTCAAATGCCTTAGCCGTTTACTACATTGCTGACGAACTCAGCAATTTGAATTATTGTTAGTACAATAGGAGTTGAAAGTAAAACCCCATCAAATCGGTCGAGTATACCACCATGTCCCGGCAATATTCCACCCGATTCTTTTACATCTATACTACGTTTAAATAACGATTCAACCAGATCGCCCATGGTACCAAAAACACCCACAAGCAACCCAATAATCATCCATAATATGGGAGACAATTCAGTAAACGGTTTTGATAAAAAATAAGCTACTACTATACTTAATATTACTCCTCCAAAAAAACCTTCCCATGTTTTTTTAGGAGATATACGCTCCCATAATTTATGTTTGCCCAAAGCCACTCCACTCAAATAAGCACCTGTATCATTTGTCCACAGAATAAGAAAATAACCGGTCAATATATGCCAGTTATATTCTTTAGTTGCGCTAAAGGAAGCAATTAGCTGGTCCATAAACTTATTATATACAGGTGCATATGGGCACGCATAGTTGACCCATAATGCAAATGGTAATACTATATATATAACGCCTGTAAGCGTAAGCGCTATATTGGTAAACGGATTAGGGACATTACGATACAGTTCAACAAAAAATACTGCAGCAATAAAAGGAAGCATGAGGGTAAATATCATTTCGCCAAAAAGTGCGTACCTGAAAATAAAGAGTAAAAATATAACGGCACCCACAAACATACCTACTTCACGTTGCGGTTCGTATTTGGCAAACTTAAGAAGCGAATAAAATTCGTGTAGGCCAAGCATAGCAATTATAAAGAACAGAACTGCCAGTGACCAATAGCTGTAATAAATACCGCCAAGCATTACTACAACAAATACGGCACCGGTAAGAGCTCTTTTAAAGAAGTTACTCACGTGCTTAGCCTATATGGGTATCGTCGATAAGGAACAGGAAGATCTCCTTAGGGCCATGGGCACCACGTACCAGGGTCTTCTCAATATCTGCCGTTTGGCTAGGACCCGTAATGGCAGTGAGCTGCGAAGGAAAGTTTGTTTCATACTTTTTCTTTAGCAGTTTAAAAGCATCTTTCAGGTTATATACCAGTTGAGAGGCATAAGCAACCGTTATATGTATATTTGAATAAACCGGTAACCGCCTACCCGACATTTGTCTGGAGCTGCACATAATGCTACCCGTGCGGGCCACCAGGCATTCGCAGAAGGTAATGCCTACATCACATTTCAAAAAGTCACTTTCTTCCGAGATAAATGAAACACTGCCGGCTTTAAGCATCTCCTGTATTTTTGCATCTTTGCAAAACAGGTCGGTCCAATTGCGCTCTTTTACTAACGCTGCAAATTGCTCCGAAAAATCACTTGGCTTTTCACAAAAAACAAAATCTCCTTTTAATGCACTAAAGTTCTTCGCGAATAATAATTCCAGCGATTCTTCTTCGGGTGCAGTATAAATTTCAGGGTCGCTGTCGGCTGCACTGAAATCAGCTTCTGATTTATGGATGAGCGCCTTGCGTACAGCTTTCAATACCTTTTCCCTGCCAGTACTCTCTTTCATATTTTAAAACAGCGTATCTTTTGTAGGAGTTTCTTCTTGCTTCTCTTCAGTTGTTCCCTTACCGTTTTCGGTATGTTGGCCATTGCCATTTGGCATAGCATGGCCATTACCATTAACTGCAGGAGGGACTTCAGGTGCCACAGGGGTTTCTGCTTTAGGCTCTTCCGTTTTTGGCGTTTCTACAGGAGTACCATTTTCAGGTGCCTTAGGGGCATCCGGTGTCCTTACAGAACCATTGCTATTTTTGGTTGACCTTTTTGAAACAGGCATTGCCTCTTCTTTTTCAAACAATCTCTTACCAATTATATTTTCTAAGTCTTCTTTAAATATCACTTCCTTATCAAGCAACTGTTCTGCAAGAGCAGTAAGTTGCACCTGGTGGGTTTTAATAAGTTCCTTAGTTTTAATGTAAGCGCCACTTATCATTTCACGCACTTCTTCGTCGATCATCTGCGCGGTCTTCTCGCTATAAGGCTTGGTAAAGTTATATTCAGAACTACCTGTTGAATCATAGAAACTGATATGGCCAACCTTAGCATTCAATCCATAGATAGTGATCATGCTATATGCCTGCTTGGTTATCTTTTCCAAATCGCTTATAGCGCCGGTAGATATTTTACCAAACATAATTTCTTCAGCAGCACGGCCACCCAATGCAGCACACATTTCATCCATCAACTGTTCTGTTGTGGTTATCTGCCTTTCTTCAGGCAGGTACCATGCAGCACCTAACGACTTACCGCGTGGCACAATTGTTACCTTCACTAACGGATGAGCGTATTCTAACAGCCAGCTTACCAAAGCATGGCCTGCTTCGTGGTATGCAATTACCTTCTTTTCGCTTGGCGATATTAAGCGGTTCTTCTTTTCTAATCCACCTACTACCCTATCTACAGCGTCTAAGAAATCCTGCTTGCCAATTATCTTCTTATCATAACGGGCCGCAATAAGTGCTGCTTCGTTACAAACGTTAGCAATATCGGCACCCGAGAAACCCGGGGTTTGTTTTGCTAAAAAGTCAATATCAACCGAAGTATCAATTTTCAATGGCTTTAAGTGAACCTGGAAAATTTCTTTTCTTTCAATTAGGTCAGGCATATCTACATAAATCTGCCTGTCGAAACGGCCCGGACGTAATAATGCTCTGTCCAAAATATCGGCACGGTTGGTAGCTGCCAGTATTATAATACCGGCTGTGTTGGTAAAGCCATCCATTTCGGTAAGCAACTGGTTAAGGGTATTTTCCCTTTCGTCGTTCGAACCTTGTGCTACGTTTCTACCTCTGGCACGGCCAATGGCATCTATTTCATCAATAAAGATGATACACGGCGCTTTTTCTTTTGCCTGGCGGAACAGATCGCGTACACGCGAAGCGCCCACACCTACAAACATTTCCACAAAATCAGAACCTGATAAAGAGAAGAACGGAACCTTTGCTTCACCTGCTACTGCTTTTGCTAATAACGTTTTACCTGTACCCGGAGGGCCAACTAATAATGCGCCCTTAGGTATCTTGGCACCCAGTGCCACATACTTTTGCGGGTTCTTTAAAAAGTCGACAATTTCTTTTATTTCAACCTTAGCTTCTTCAAGCCCGGCCACATCGTTAAAGGTTATATTAACGTTAGTGTCTTTATCAAATAAAGTTGCTTTCGATTTTCCAATGCTGAAAATTTGGTTTCCGCCGCCGCCGCCCATGCGTCGCATAAAGAGGAACCACAATAATACCATTACCGCAATGGGTATGGCATAACCCAAAATACCTGTCCAGTCGGCACGGGTAGATGGTTCTGCATCAACCTTATCGGCTTCCGAAAAATTCTTCTCTGCATTGTCCAAATCCTGGTGGAAGGTTTGGCGATCCAGTATGTTGATCTTAAACTGCGGAGGTGTGTGTGGCAGGTCCTTGAACTTAGCCAGTTTTAACGCTTCCGGTTTAAGGGTTATTTCAGCCACATCGTTATTAACCACCGATATCTTCTCAACGTAGTGGTTGTTCAACAGGCTATCCTGAAAGTATTGGAAGTTAACTTCTTTTACCGAGAAGTTCATATTGCTGACAGCCTCAATAATGATGAGTGCCACCAATATAAAGCCCCACACCCAGTAAATAGTGAACCTGGGTTTAAAAGGTTTTTTTGGTAAAGGTAACTTAGGCTTACCCGAGCCCTGAGGGCCTGGGTTGCTATTATTATTTGGCACCTGGTTAGGTGTTTGTTCGTTCTCGCTCATGATTTTCACACGTGTTTATATTCACGCTCTGTTGTAATTTCTTCTGTTTCAGCATCGGCCCAAAGTGACTCAAGATTATAAAAACCGCGTGCGTGTGGCTGGAATATATGTACCACTATATCAACGTAGTCTAACACTATCCATTCCGCATTAGCATATCCCTCTTTATGATAAGCATGCTCGCCCGTAGCGTCCTCTATTCCCTTCTCTACCGCTTTTGCTATTGTTCCCACCTGTACTGATGAATCTCCTTCACAGATGATAAAATAGTCACACAAGCTTCCGGATATTTTCTTCATGTTCAGGCAGACAACATTCTTTCCCTTTTTATCTGCTATGCTGTTTAAAACAACATCTTTTAACTGAACGGGATTTTGGGTTTTCCCTTTTTTTCGCATTCTCTTGATCTGGTCTCCTTTTATGCTGTTATTTTTGTTCGTACAATTAGGCGTTATAATTAGTTACAAAGATAGTATTTTTACCTTCAAATGATTACTGACGGGACACTTTTTATAGGGCGGATAGTCGATAAACTCGATAAAGTTGACTCTACTAACCAATATGCCCTAACCATGCTTAAGCAACGCCCACCTGTTGAAGGTTTTACCGTTTGGGCGCTGGAGCAGTTTGCAGGCCGTGGCCAGCGCGGTAACACATGGCTTACCGAGCCGGGCACTAACCTCACGTTCAGCATTATACTGCACCCCCGTTTTTTGCCCGTTACCGGGCAGTTTTGGCTTACCCGGGCCGTAGCCCTGGCAGTGGCTGAATTTGTTTCTTCATGTTTAAAATCAGATTCATTAAAAGTTGCAATAAAATGGCCTAACGATATATATGTAAATGATCAGAAAATTGCCGGCATACTTATTGAAAACATGCTTGAAGGTTCCACGTTAAAATACTCGGTTGCAGGTATTGGCATAAATATAAATCAAACCCAATTCGACCCTTCTGCACCTAATCCCACTTCGCTAAAACTGCTTACCGGTAACAGCTTTATTTTAGAAGATTGCTTAAACCGCATTTTTATACCGCTCGAGAAATTTTACCTGGAACTTCGTGCTGGCAATTACAAGAAGATAGACGAAGCCTACAACAATTTACTTTACAAGCGCGGGGTTTTGTCCAATCTTTCTATAAACGGCAAGGCCTGCAAGGGTACTATTAAAGGGGTATCGGAAACGGGCCAATTACTTATAGATACTGATACTGGAGAGCAGAACGCTATTGAGCCCCTCGAGCTAAGCAATGTAAAGCATTTGGTGTTTTTGTAAAGAGATTTCTATACCTTTATATTCACCAATACAATATTACACTTGAGATTCTGCCTCGTAATATTTGCCAGTTTTATTTTGAGCACCAGTTATGGACAGGATACCCTTACACCTTGTAAGTTTAGTATCGATGTCGCTCCTCTTAATTTTATTGACTTATATACTTGCCCCGCCTACCAAGTCGGTATCGAATGCAAAATTTTCAAAGCTTTTTCTATCCATTTACAAGGTGGCCAGTATTTTCGAATTCAGCATCAATGGGGAAGCCGCCTGAATAATCTATCAGGATACCTGATTAAATGCGAGTTAAAGTACTATTTAAATAGGCCGCAATTGAGCAGAGGTAGTTACATTGCATTGGAAGCGATATATAAAACTCAAAACTACGATTGGCAAGATTCTATCCATTTAACACCTGCCTATTTAACTACTTACCAAGTAACAAAATATATTTCAGCATTTAATCTGAAAATAGGTGATCTTATAGCATTCAAAAGTGGTATTATTCTTGATTTTTATGCGGGTTTGGGATTGAGATA
>JABDHI010000010.1:11672-59047 GCA_013285655.1 Bacteroidota bacterium | reverse complement strand
AATAAGCCTTCTTATTTCACCGCTTAAAATGTTTGTATTAACAGGTGGTCAAAGTATGTGGGATATATGGATGCATAATATTAAATTCCCGAATGACCCTATGATGCCATCGATTGATGAACTGATACGCGAAGCATGGATAGGCTTGGTTACTTCATTGCTTACCATTTTCTATTTTGCTTCATTCGAATCATCAAGGTTTCAGGCAACACCGGGCAAAATTGCTATTGGCATACGCGTTACCGATACCTTGGGCCAGCGTTTAAGTTTTTGGAGGGCAGCAGGCCGTTATATGGCTAAATATATATCTAACTGCACTTTATTAATAGGCTACATTATGGCAGGCTTTACCCCAAAGGCACAGGCTTTGCATGATGAGTTGGCCGATACCTTGGTGGTTAAGAGCCAGGTACCAAAGGCTTAATTCAATTAAAAATTAAGAATTGCGAAGCAATCAGGACTTCGAAAAGAATAAAGCATGCCAAGATTAATGCCACTGCATAAAGGTATATATGCACTCGTAATAGGTATATTTTTAATTGGCTGTGCGGCATTTATAGTTGTAGAGCAATTTATAAACAACATTTTTGTTACCAAGCCAATATCAATTGCATTTGTAATATACTTTGTGGTAAGGGGTGGCTTATCGTTACTAAAGTATTTCAGAACAAGGGGAATTAAACCGCAAGATATTTCTGAACCCCCAATAAATTAAACGTCCGTCTGAGTTTGTCGAAGACCTTCCGTTATATAATGAATATGTTTCGACAGGCTCAACATGACATCGGTTTACCCCCAACCCCCTAAAGGGGGCAAAAGAACACTCGTGTAGTAAAGCCCCTTTAGGGGTTTGGGGTAGACGGCGACCTCACGGCTAAAGCCAATACCTACCTATTATTAATAACCCCAGACTTAAGTCTGGGGTTAAGTTAGTACAGCGCTATAGGGCTTTAGCCATGAATTCGTACCTTTGAAAGATGAGAACTACTTTGCTTTCAATATTACTTTCTATACTGATTTTTTCTTGTCGAAATACTGGTACGCAAATGGAGGTATATACCTACGCCGACTCCTTGGTTAACCAGTATGATACCAATAAATATAAGACAGTATCTATTGCTCCAGGGGAAAAGATTCTTTGGCGGAGAGGTCTTTGTCTTAAGGCAACAGAAGCCTCGGTTATATTTATACCAGGTGCTGTTTTCCTCCATAATATTCCTATTGGTCAGGCCCTTCAATCATCTGACAGTAATCTTGTAATGGAGTTTATGGCAAGACCACAGGTGGGTGACACATCGCTTCCTGATTTTAAAGTGCATTTAAAAAAGGGAGCCACTTTGAAAATAAATAGGAATACAGAAGTCATTCTTACCAAAGAAGATAATCCCGGAGAGAAAAATAGAGTGTTTATAATTGAGGAAGGTCAATTAGAAACAGATATTCACCATAAGTAGTTTTTGGGAGTAGGTAAAAAAAGCAGGCCTGTAACCCCCAACCCCCTAAAGGGGGCAAAAGAACTCCCGTGTATTAAAGCCCCTTTAGGGGTTTGGGGTAAAAGAATTATTAAGTAAGAGAGTAAAAAAAAGCAGGCGTGTAAGCCCCAACCCCCTAAAGGGGGCAAAAGAACTCCCGTGTATTAAAGCCCCTTTAGGGGTTTGGGGTAACAGAATTATTAAGTAAGAGAGTAAAAAAAAGCAGGCCTGTAAGCCCCAACCCCCTAAAGGGGGCAAAAGAACTCCCGTGTATTAAAGCCCCTTTAGGGGTTTGGGTAAAAGAACTATTAAGTAAGAGGGTAAAAAAAGCAGGCCTGTAAGCCGGATTCTGTGAACCCTTTCGGGCACTTCTATCATTTATCTGGGCAGGGCATTGCTACCCTTGCTCTTGCAGCCTACCCACCATGTTGGGCGAGCAGCCCTCAAGCCATGGCATATTTGGCCTTGCAACACCCGGGGTTTATCACTTCTGTTGTTACCAACAAAAATCGTGAGCTCTTACCACGCGTTTTCACCCTTACCCTTTGCGGTAAACGCTAGGGCGGTATATTCTCTGCGACACTGTCCATTACCGGTATTTACTACCGGTCTCCCTCGTATTCTGGGGGCGGGTCGCTCTATGTTGTCCGGACTTTCCTTCCTGTATTGCTACAGAACGATAGAACGGCCTGCTTTGGTGCAAAATTAGTAAAAAAGTGCTTAGCTGTTCGTCATTGCGAGGAGCGAAGCAATCTCAGTATTTAATTCATTGGGCGTTCCCCTCGTGCCTCGGGTCGGGCTATACGCTGCAAGTCCTCGCTATGCTCCGGGCTTTTCGCTGCTATCCCTAACGCAGAAAGACATGGCACGTGAGGTGAATAGAAGTGATGATAGGAATAGACACATAGATGCACAGAACTATTCGTACTTGTTTGTTTATTAAGGAACTCATGCAGGCTTCGCGGTGTGCCAAAGCCAAGTAATATAGTTGAATTTGAAGGAGCATTTTATTGTCCATTTCTCGTTAATAACTCATGTTTAGGGCACAAAAATTAAGGTGGTGTTTAGCTATCTTTGCGCATTAAGTTTTTGACACGAATTACACCAATTATAATTCGTGAAATTAGTGTCTGACAATTAAAAGAGAATGAGCAAGTTGCGTGTAGGCATATTTTTCGGAGGGTATTCGCGGGAGCGGGAAGTATCGTTTGCAGGTGGAAGAACCGTTTACGATAACCTGAACAAATCGTTATTTGAACCTGTACCGATTTTTGTGGACAGCTTTGGCAATTTTGTAATATTGGACTGGAAATATATTTACAAAGGCAGCATACGCGATTTTTACCCGCCCGTAGAATATTTGCCGGCTACACCACACCATTACCAGGTATATGCCGAATCGTTAAAGGATGGGGAAGATAAGCTGGCTGTTAAAATGCTGCAAAAACTGGGCAAGCCGGTAAAAGCCGAAGAACTTAAGAACCATATTGACTTTGCCTTTTTGTGCCTGCATGGTGCAGGGGGCGAAGATGGCAGCATACAGGGCCTGCTCGATTATATGAAGATACCCTATTCGGGTTCGGGCGTATTTTCGTCGGCATTGGGTATGAACAAAGCCATACAACGTAACTGGATGTACGAAGCGGGCCTGCCCGTTCCGGCATACAGAATTGTTAAGCGTGAAGAAGGTTTTGAAACCAGTACGATTAAGAAATTATACGAAGAGGTTAAGAAAACAGTTGGTATGCCATGCGTTATTAAGCCTGCCAATCAAGGCTCATCGATAGGTGCAACGGTATTAATGCAAACCGATTACGATTCGTTTGAAAATGCGGTGCTGAAAGCTTTCTTTTTAACCAAGCTTACGCATGCAGCATGGACTAAGATGAACCGTGAAGCACAGGTTGATTACGTGCGCCACCTGAGTGATATACGCGAAGGCTTGGGTTTTCCGCTGGCATTACGCCAAAGTGGGTACAACAGCATTGTATTACACCCGGAAGAATTATTGAAGAAACTTACCGCGCAGTTTAGTAAGAGTGGTGAACATATTATACTCGAGGCTTTCGACGGAGAAAGTGAAGTGATAATAGAAAGCTTTTTGCGTGGCAAAGAGTTTTCGTGCATTGTAATACAAGATGAAAGCGGCAGGCCTATTGCATTGCCACCGACCGAAATACGCAAAGGACAAGAACTGTTCGATTACCGTTCGAAATACTTACCGGGCTTATCGCGAAAGATCACTCCGATAGACTTGCCTGAAGAACATATTAAACAGATAGCAGATGCCTGTTGCAGTTTATTCAGCAGTATGCACTTTAATGTATATGCCCGTATTGATGGTTTTATAACCGACGAGAACAAAATATTTTTAAATGATCCGAACACTACTTCGGGTATGTTGCCCTCGTCGTTCTTCTTTCACCAGGCAGCCGAAATTGGTTTGAACCCTTCACGCTTCCTTACTTATATCATTCGTGTATCCTTACAAGAAAGGGTAGAGGCGAGCAAGAACAATCCGCGTTACAACGAACTGTTGCACCGTGTTGATACATTGATTGGTGAAGACAAACAAAAAGGTTCGAATAAAAAGAAGATAGCTGTAATACTCGGCGGTTATTCATCAGAACGACATATATCAGTTGAAAGCGGACGGAACATTTACGAGAAGCTGGCATCATCGAGCCAATATGAACCGATACCTGTGTTTTTAGCAGGCAAAGCAGGTAACTATTCGCTTTACCAGATACCTATTAACATATTGCTGAAAGATAATGCGGACGATATACGCGAGAAGATTGAGAATTTTAAAATTCACCCCTATATAAAACGTGTGCAGCAGCAATGCGAAAGCATTACTGAAAAATATTCAACAGGCAATAGTTTAACACCGCCTCGCAAACTTACCTATGCCCAACTGGCTAAGGAAGTAGATGGTGTGTTTATTGCTCTGCATGGTCGCCCGGGCGAAGATGGACAGGTACAAATAGAGTTGAGCAAAGTTGGTTTGCCATTCAACGGATCGTCAGCGGCAACATCGGCTATTACCATAAATAAATACGAGACCAACAATATTTTACGCCACAATGGCCTGTTGGTGCCCGATGATATTGTAATTACGCACGAGGAGTGTAAGAAAGATACTAAAGCTTTATTCAAGAAGTTGTCAACCAAGCTGGGTGTGCCATTTATAGCCAAACCAATTGATGACGGTTGCAGTTCGGCAGTGCGTAAGATAGATACCCTGCAAGAGTTTGAAGCTTTTGTAAAGTTGATATTCCGCCCTGAAGAAAAGAAAGATGCAAAGGCGGCTGAGATATTGAAGATAAAACAGAACGAAGAGTTTCCGCAGAAGAACGCATTTTTGGCAGAAGAGATGATAAGCAAAAAAGGCGCCCAGCATTTGTTAGAAATAACAGGCGGACTGCTTACACACCATAACGGCAAGAGTAAGACCTACGAAATATTTGAAGCTTCGGAAGCATTATCGGAAGGGGCTGTATTATCGTTAGAAGAAAAGTTTTTAGCAGGGGAGGGGCAGAACATTACTCCGGCCCGTTATGCAGTTAACCCCAAGCAAAGGCAAGCCATATCAGATAAAGTAAAGGCCGAGCTTAAACGCGCGGCCCTGTTGCTGAATATTGAGGGCTATGCCCGTATAGATGCGTTTGTGCGTGTGTATAAGAACGGTAAAGTGGAAGTAGTATTTATAGAGGTGAACTCGTTACCGGGTATGACGCCGGCTACTTGCATTTTTCACCAAACCGCAATTAACGGTTACACACCATTTGGTTTTATAGATGCCATTTTAAAATATAGTTTTACAAAAAAGTAATTTGATAGTTTGGAGATTAGTCAATTTGAAAATAAAATACAAATTAGCACACAATGTATAACATCATCAAATCTTCAAATTATTAAATCATCAAATTAGCATAATGGGAGAGTTTAAAGAGTTTATAAAAAGTAAGACATTCTTTATTAACCTGGCAATAGCTGTGGTGTTACTGGCTGTTGTATTTGGTGGTGCAAGCAGTTTTTTAAGTTGGTATACCCGCCATGGCGAATACATTGTATTACCTGACCTGACCAAACAATCATTGAAAGATGTAAAAGGTTTATTGAAAGAAAAAGAATTAAATTATGTGATAATTGATTCATCGTACGATGAAAAACTGCCACCGCAAACGGTAATTAACCAAATACCATACAAAGGAGCACACGTTAAAAAGGATCGTAACATCTATTTATACATTACAACTGCAGTAGCACCTTTGGTAGAATTACCACCAAGCATTTTCGAAGCATCGTTTGAGCGTGCTAAACTGGTATTACAACAACAAGGCTTTAAAATTGGCAGCATTAGCACCAAGACCGACATTTGCGTTGGCTGCGTATTAGAAATACGTTACAAAGGCAAATTAATGTCTCCCGGCGATAAACTGGCTGTAGGCTCTCGCCTCGATCTTACCCTCGGTAAAAGCAATAACGCCGACGAAGGCGACGGGCAGTAGGTTCAGTATTATTGCCGTCTGCTTTAGCTGACGGAAAAGTACACAACAATAAATAAGGCTTCAGCCTAAAATAGATTGATTTATTAAGAAGCACTTTTTTGGCTAAAGCCAAATAATTAATTGACTTATCGTATCCGTCAGCTAAAGCAGACGGCAATTGAAATACCGAATATTCTTATTTCAACGCAAACTTAATAGGCAAGTTATAGGTTACTCTAACTGTTTTACCATCCTGCATACCGGGTTGCCACCTGGGCATGGTAGCAATAACGCGTACGGCTTCTGCATTCAATCCGGGGCCATGGGCAACACCTTTTATTACATGCACGTTTGTTAATGCGCCATCCGCTTCAACAGTAAAGTTTACATATACTGTACCGCTAATGTTCTTCTTTCTTTCTGCTTCAGGGTAGCGGGTACTGTCGGCTAAGTATTTGCTAAGGTCAGGGAATGATGGCATTTGTTGCACTATAGTAAACACTTGATGCGATGGTGCGGTTCCTTGGGGCTTGTCAGTTGTTTGTGCATTTACTAAAGCAGCGCTAAAAAGTATTGCTAGGCTCAAAACGTATTTCTTCATTGGGTATTTTATTGCAATGTAAATCTAATAGGAACATTATAGGAAACCCTTACTGCAAAGCCATCCTGTAGCCCCGGTGTCCATCTGGGCATTGAAGATATAACGCGCAAGGCTTCGTCATCAAGGTCTGGTCCGCTAGGTACACCTCTTAATACTCTTACGCTGCTAATGCTACCATCTTTTTCTATAATAAAATTAATATATACTGTGCCTGTTATATTATTTTTTTGTTCTTTTTTCGGGTATTTAATATTCTTGCTCAAGTATGAATTTATGTCTCCTTTAAACTGAGGCATTTGTTGAACAATCGTAAAATCATCATCACTTGGGCCTTCTACATAATAGTCGTAATAAGGCTCTTCTTTGCCGGTTATATCATAGCATTTACCTTCTGTTAATTTGCCATTTTCGTAAACATCTCTTCGTTTAAGTAGTTTATTGTCCCAATATACTAACGTAGTACCATTCAATTTACCATCAACATAATTGCATTCCGCCGATAAGTTACCATTTTCATAATACGTTTTATAAGTGCCATCCATTTTGCCATGCGCATGAGGTAGTTCTGCTTCCAGTTTACCATCTTTATAATAGTACTTACTTATACCTATAATTGTATCATTCAAGTAAGTTGCTACTTCTTTCAATTCTCCGCTACTATAATAGCTTTTAGAAATTCCATTCAACTTGTCATCAACATAGGTGGCTTCAGCATAAATAGCCCCGTTAGCCGTGTACGATTTTTTTATGCCATTCTTCATGTCATTAATATATGGCTGGTCACTCAAAAGGCTTCCACCTTCCTGGTAGGTTTTGCCCAACCCTTCTTTTTTACCATTTACATAAGGAACCGTATATCTCAGTTTGCCATTGGTGTGCCAACCCATGTTAGAAAGGATAATACCCCGATCATTGCGCAGTATTTGAGATTTTCGTGGTCCTGTTTTATAGTATTCTGTTCCGGTGCCTGTGTAAACCGTGTTTTTGTCGTTAAGTGTGTCGACAAATTGTGCCCCATCTGTTTTGCAATACAATTTACCATCCGCATAATAATCGCGTATAGTATCTAATGCTTTGCATTTACTATCGAGCTTTACCAAACGGTAATAAGCAACTGTATCGGTTGCTTTTACGGTCTTCCAGTTTTTGTTGTAATATACTTTGGTAATGTGTTGGCTATAGATAAGTAAACTGCATGCCAATAATAGTGTGGTAAGAATGTATTTTTTCATAAATAGTATTACTGCGTCTTGTACTCGCTCATTTCTAGTATCAGCGCCGGGCTTTCGTTACTCCATTGCTCGGGGGTAAGGGCTGCATTCTTTTTTAATGCCGACTGCACCAAGTCGAAGCCCACACTATACCCTGTAAACTCAGGATAGTTATCGGAGCCAAACATAATGCCCTGTATCTGGTAATAATCTTCGCTGCGCATTTCGGCTTTAATACGGCTCCATTGGTATTGCAATCCCTCGTCAGATAGGGCAGTATCCCATGGCATTTTTACATCGGGGTAAAGCACGTGTGCGTACCAATCGGCTTTGCCCTCGGCTACAATGCGGTCCATCAGGTTCATAGCAAGCAATGCACCAAGGTTCATTTTCGTCCAGCTATACGCATGTTGGTATTGGTGCGCAATGCTAAATGGCAATAAGCCAATCCACCCTTGTATTTGCGGGTCTATCATTAATATAATATCCTTGTTACCTATGCACCAGCTGTAAATACCGCCACAATCGCCTACTATTCCTTTCATACGTTTGTTCGAAGGGCCAATGTAAATAGTCAGGCTGTCGTTCTTTAAATAACCACGGCAATCGGTAAGGGTATGTATTATTTTGTTCTCTATTAATACCTTGTTGGTTTCAATGCCGCTAATAATACTATCGAGGCTGGTAGTATCGGGCACTGCTGATAGGGCTTTCGGGTTACGGTCGGTAGCCGATACATTCTTTTTAAAATAACGGTCGTGTATCGGGTTCGATACGGTAGCTTCTAAAATGCTATCGCGCTTTTTATAATTCAGGCGGACTGCTTTTAAGTAGGCAGTAAAATAATCATCGAGGAAAATAACCTTATCGCCCGAAGGGGTAATAAACGGAGTAGGGGCAGCAATTGCCTTTACAGCACCCCTTTCTGATTTATGGGGTCCGCAGCTCCAGAATAAAATAATTACGACAAATGGTAGTAGTAGTTTCAGTCGATAGAATTTATATCCCCAAATCTACGCAAAAGCTTTCTAAAACATATAACTATTTGTAATTAATTGTCTTCATACTATGCTCATAATCAGTAGTTAGTTTTGCCCTATATTTACTCCATACATATTCATCATGAAGAAACTTATCCTACTACCATCGGTATTAATTGTTGCAGCTGCGTTTGCGCAAAACACCATTGATCTTACCCCTCCGGTTAAAAACGTTACCGTTTATTTGCGTGGTGCAGTGGTAACGCATCAAATTGAGGCGCAATTGCCCGAAGGTAAGTCGACCGTGGTGTTTCATGGCCTGCCATCGAATATTGATAAGGGGACCATTCAACTATCTTCAAACGGAGATATAACTATACTATCGGTTACATCATACGAAGACTTTTTGAATGAGAGTAAAAAGAATGTAAAGACCAAAAAGTGGGCCGATTCATTAACCGCGTTAAACGATGCGCTGGAAAGACTGAAGAACGATATAACCATAATGGATCAGGGTAAGAGCATGCTCGATAATAACCGCAATACAGCGGGTGCTAATACCGGCACCAATGCAGCAACGGTAAAAGCCATGTACGATTTTTATATGCACGAAATGGGGCATATAGATGATTCGCTAATGATGCTGCACAAGAAAGAAAAACTATTAAAAGCCAAGCTGAACAAGATACAGAATGAAATGAACGAATGGCGCAGCCGTACCGATACCCTTGCCAGCGATGTGGAAGCTATTGTAAGCTGCGACCATGCACAAAACCTGGGCTTCCGTTTATCGTACCTTACCTATGAAGCCGGTTGGGCCCCTGAGTATGACCTGCGTGCAAAAGACCTGAAACATAATTGCCAGTTGAGCTATAAGGCTAACGTTTACCAACATACCGGCGACGACTGGACCAATGTTGACCTCACACTTTCTACATCGAACCCTGAGGTGAGCCAAACAGCGCCAGTGCTTAACCCCGATTATTTAACGTTCCAATCGAGTTATAATTACAGAAGCAATGGATATGGAGGTGCGCCGGTGGCGGCATCGGCACCTGCACCCATGCAAGAAGACCAGTTAGAAACAGTAACATTAAATAAGGCTGATAAAAAAGAAGCTTACAAAAACAACGAGTACACCCAGCAAGCTATAAGCAGCAGTACCAACGAAAGCCAGTTAGCGGTTGAGTTCCATATTGATGTACCCTATACCTTGCCGACAGATGGCAAAGCACATACTGTAGATGTAAAAAAACTGGACGTGCCTGCACTTTACCGCAACCAAACCACGCCTAAAATGATGCAAAATGCCTACCTGATGGCCGATGTTATTCACTGGCAAGACCTCGACCTGTTACCCGGTTCGGTTAATATATACTATGCAGGTGCGTATGTAGGCAAATCATACATCAGTGCACAAAGCACTACCGATACCATCAGCTTCTCGCTGGGTATGGATAAAAAAGTGATTGTTAAGCGCGAACGTGTAAAAGAGTTGTGTGCTACCAAATGGATAGGCAGCAACAAAACACAAACCTTTGCCTATACTATAACCTTACGTAACACCCATACCGATTCGCTTAAAATAGAGGTGTATGACCAGGTGCCGGTTACTACCGATAAAGACATTGTAATTGATGTGCTTGACAAAGGCGGAGCCGCACAAGAAACCGATAGCGGCAAGCTAACCTGGAAGATTTCTATGGCTCCCGGCGAAACAAAGAAACTTAGTTTCTCTTATTCCGTAAAATACCCTAAGGATAAGGTTGTACAAGGACTCTAGAATTTTGAATACCGAATACTGAATTTCGAATAACGAACTGTGTGTTTTGCGTTAGGGATGGCAGCGGTTACCCCGCAGTGAACCGAGGAGTAAAAGCGTACAGCCCGACCCGTCCCGAGCACTCGGGAGAGGGGAACGCCCAAGGTATTGAAAAGGAGAGGTCCCGATGGATTTGAAACATTCTTAGCATTGGCCTGTTGAAAAGACAACCGCAGGGTATGTTAATTGATTGTTAATCCGGGCGACCTTAGCTATATTTGTAGGAGGGATAAATTGTATTATTGAAGTTAATGTATGAAGTGGAAAGTGAAATGGAATATGTTTCGACAAGCTCAACATGACAGCTTATTATTTGGTCATCTTGTCCGTTTGAGCCCGTCGGATACCTTCCTTAGAAACTTGGCGTGCTTTGCGGTAAAAGAATTAGTTGATTAAATGAAGGTACTATTTAAAAAACACCAGCGGTTACGAAGGGCATTTTACTTTTTCCCTTTGCAATTGCTATTAATGACCATTAAGGAAAACCTGGTGTTCATTTTTGTGTGGGCCCTGTTCTTTGGTTTTATAACCAAATCGGTAGCGGCCAAATACGGCGTACCTTACCTGTTCCTGTTCCCCGAATATTTTAATCACGTAAGTTTTGCATCTTACTTTATGGTGGGCTTTTCATGCGGCGGTTTTATAATGTCGTTCAACGTATCGAGCTATATTATAAACAGCTGGCGCTTTCCGTTTTTGGCAACGCTCGAAAGGCCATTTTTTACATTTGTACTCAATAATTTTTTTATACCACTTACGTTTTTACTAACCTTTATTGGTTGCGAAATTCATAACCGCGCTTATGATGCGGGCCTGTCGCAAAGCTTGCCCTTGCACATGGCCGGCTTTTTGCTGGGTGTAGGTGGTTTTATGTTCATTACCATGGCCTATTTTTATTTGTTCGATAAAAATATGCTGAAGATGTTTGGCATAAGCGGTCCGCGCAGGGCATCGCGCATAAACCCCAAGCATAAAAAAGTAAGGCTCGATTATGGAATGGAGTGGGAGAGCGAATCGCTAAAAAGCGGTGTGTATGGCGACCGTACCTGGCACATTGAAACCTTTTTGGGCGGTAACCTGGGCATTAGGTTGGCACGTGGGTATGAGCACTACGACCATAAAATGCTGGAACGTATCTTCAGGCGGAACCACCACACGGGTGCCGTGTTTGAAGTTATAGCTATAATGAGTTTGTTGTTGTTAGGCGTATTCAGAGATAAGCCTTTGCTTATGGTGCCTGCGGCAGCAAGTGTTTTTCTGCTATTTACCATTTTTACCATGTTGGTTAGCGCCCTGCATAACTGGCTACGTGGCTGGACCACCATTGGGGTATTGGGTATATTGCTGCTGGTTAACTTTGTTTCGTCGGCACACTGGCAGTGGTTTGCAGCTAAGGCTTATGGCTTAAATTATAATGCGACTCCTGCACAATATTCGTTCGAAACCTTTGCGAAACTGGCCGATGATAAAAAACTGGTACAGTATGATAAGCGCCATATGATAGGTATATTGGACCTGTGGAAGCTGAAAAATTCAGAAAAGGCCAATAACTACAAACCACCCATTATTTTAATTAATACCAGTGGTGGTGGCTTGCGTTCGGCTATGTGGACCTTTTATACATTGCGTTACCTTGATAGTGTTTTTCATGGCAAATTCTTTCCGCGTGCTGAACTTATAACAGGTTCATCGGGTGGTATGGTGGGCGCTGCCTATTACCGCGAACTTTATTTGGAAAGAGAGAACAACATGCCTATTGATTTGAACAGCCCGAAGTATGTTAGCAACATATCGCAAGATATGCTTAACCCTATTGCTTTTACTATTGCTACTAACGATATGGCCTTCCGCCTGCAAAACTTTAAAGACGGAGATTATACCTATACTAAAGACCGCGGTTATGCTTTTGAAAAGAAGCTGGATGAAAACACGGGCAATGTGCTGAACAAACGCCTGCGCGATTACCGCCTGCCCGAAGAACAAGCCATGATACCAATGATGTTTGTAACACCTACCATTGTAAACGATGGACGGAAGCTTATTATATCATCGCAAGGCATATCGTTTATGACAGGTTATGATGTAGATAGTAATGTAACCTACAGCCCCATGACACAGTCGCTTGAGTTTACACGCCTGTTTGCCAACCAGGATGCGCAGAACCTTTGGTTTACCAGCGCCCTGCGCATGAGTGCTACCTTCCCCTATATTACACCTATTACTGCACTGCCCAGCGAACCGGCAATAGAAGCTATGGATGCCGGGCTGGTAGATAATTTTGGACTGGAAGAAGCCGTGAAATACATTTACACCTTCCGCCAATGGCTGGCCGATAATGCAAGCCGTATTATTATTATACAAATACGCGACCAGTATAAGCGCCCTGCCATTACCGATAATTCGCCACATAATTTGGTAGCCAGCCTTACCTTTCCGGTAAACAGGTTTTACAGTAATTTGTTCCCGGTAGAAAACTATAAGGAAGACAGGATGGTAGAATATATGAGCCGTTGGTACCCCGGTAAAGTAAGTGTGGTGTGTATGCAGATAGATAATACCGGAACTGACGATATATCGCTAAGCTGGCACCTTACTGACAGGGAAAAGGGGCAGGTGTTACAATCGATAAAGCAACCGGATAATGTAAGTGCTATTGAGGAACTTAAAGCCCTGATGAAGTAGGGTATTAAGCCACTTTTTAATTGAATTACTGTGGTTTGTATTAAAAATTGTATTTTTAGGGCCTATTTAACAATATGATACTTGGGGGTGTTGAAATAGAATGAAGCGATTATTTATAGTAATAGTAAGTGCAGGCCTTCTGCTATCATCGTGTGCAAAAAACGGAGTGCAAACCCCTACTGCACTAT
Source organism: Bacteroidota bacterium (assembly GCA_013285655.1). Taxonomy (GTDB): domain Bacteria; phylum Bacteroidota; class Bacteroidia; order JABEUT01; family JABEUT01; genus JABEUT01. The sequence continues at coordinate 45,598 of JABDHI010000010.1, read as the reverse complement.
CGAGCTATAACCTTAGCGCTTATGCCAACGATGAACAGGTAACCTTTAATGCTACGGCCATTAAGTATGCCGATACTGTGCTTGATATTTATGGCACCTGGAACACCAATATAAACCAAACCTATATACTTAATATATTAAATATAAGGCTAAACAACAACACAAAAGTTGTTGGTACATATAACCTTAATAGTGTTAGTGAAGGGCAGTATTATGCTTATCAAACCGGAACACCACCACCACCTTATACATTCTACTTTACCAGCACCAATAGTTATGCAGGCTCGTTAAAAATATTTTCATACGATTCGGTTCACAGAACCATTACGGGTACATTCAACTTTACCGGGTTTAATAGTGCAAGCAATGCAACTATTAGTATAAATAACGGTTCGTTTAATAGCGTTAAATACTAAGCCTTCGTAGGGGGGCAGTTAATACTATAATTTTTTGATTAAACCACCTATAGTGACAACTATAAATTTAAGTGCTTGCGTATATGGGCGCTGACGCCTTGGTCTAATATTATCTCGTACCCCGATATCCAGTTTACCCAATCGGTATGGCCGTTTTGCGCCAATGTGTTTCGCAGGGTATTATCATTCTTTAGTTCTTTAACTTTATCTTTTATATCCGAAAAATCAGTTTTACAAAAACATACATTCTGCATGTTTTTTAACGGATACATGGTATTTACATGTGATAAGTCCTGGCACAATACGGTTCGATTCGATTTCCAGCCTTCGGCATGCCGGTATGTAAGTTCGCCAAAGCCCGTAGGGGCAAGTATTATTTTGTGGTTAAGAAGGCTACGTTTAAACGTATTTCTATTCATCCTTGTTTTCGAATAAAAGCCCTCATCAGAAACACGTTTAATTAATGCTTCCTTTATTTCAGCGGTCATGGGCTGGCGGCGGCGTTCGGTTCCCCATATATAATCTTCTACGTCATTTATCTGAAACGTACTTTCTGCTCTGTATTCTTTTAATTCAATAAGCATTTCGAGGCGCTGTATATGTGTTAAGCCACCTATAAAATGCAATAGCTTTTTAGGCTTAATTAGTTTGCTTAGTAATGATACTTCAATATCAGAAACCCAATCGCCCCAATAACGGACAAATTTTTGTGGGGCAGATATTTGTGTTTTTATAAACCTGGCTTTGCGTCTTACCCGCCTATCGATGGTTATAAAGCAGGGCAGCGAAAGCCGTAGCTTGTCAATTATTTCTTGTGAAAAAGGTTCTGCAAGTTTTTTTGTTTTGGCGGTCCAAATTTTATTTGGACTGCACGAACCAACCTCATAATTATACAGGTCGAGGTCTTTAAAAAGGCCCGAGGCTTTTAAAGTTATATCGGTAAGGTTATATGCTTCAGTCGGCCTTGCCAGATGAAACCAGTCGGTGCCCTCGGCGCCAATTATGGTTTTGTATTTGCTTATGTTACGCAGGGCGGCATAAACCTGCTTAATAGTATTGGGGTAGCGGCCACGCACCCACGAGTAGAAACTACTATCTACCAATATTATATCGGGTGCATCGCAATAGGTAAACGAGTAGGGGTTAGGCAATTCAAACCCTATTTGTTTAGGGTTAACCTCGTAAAACGAAATATCTTTTGTGCTTAATACAGAATCCATGAACCAGTTGGTATCGCGGGTAAGTATAGCACAGGTAAGTTTTTTCATTAGCCCTTGTTATATAATAACAAGCAGTGAAATTAAACTTTTTGCCCGTATAAAACTGAGCCTTACTGTATTATCAGTTTCCCTTGCGCCGCTAAAGTGCCGGCATTTGTAACTACCCTGTACAGGTATATACCTTTAGGTTCGGTGCTTAAATTTAACTGTGTGGTTTCTGCAGTAAGCGGTGCTTTATAAATTGGTTGCCCCAGTATACTGTACACCTCTACTTTCAACTTTTCACTATTCGTTTTTAACTCAACGGTGAAAACACCGTTGCTAGGGTTCGGAAACACTGTTAACTCTTCACTATTCACTTTTAACTGGGCTATGCCCATAATGCTATCCGCATAATTGCTATCTGGGCTTACTATTACGTCATCAACATAATACCAGGCTTCTGTACCGTCTGGTGTAATTTCTCCTAAGTAATTTAAATTACTCATTGAATCATTTTTAAAGTTACCAATAGTAATATATTTCTCCCCCCCCCCGCGCAATAAAATTTCCCTTTATTTTCATCCAGTTAAGAGTGTCGTTTAATTCTTGTTTTTTAGGGTCATTAGCTATTTGAGGGATGTATGACGATAATACTTTTCCATTACCATTAAAAGGGGGGGGCGAAGTTGAAAGGTATACTCCTATATCATTGCAAGAATAGTCACACGAATTCATTAAGTTTACATAAAAAGTCACAAAGTATTTTTCTCCTTTATGTAATGAATCCGTTAAGGCTGCTTGTAAATAGTCGCGTTTATCGACATACATTGTATCACCTTTCGGATAAGTAGGATCTGTGCCATTTACAAATGTCATAACAGATGCATAAGAAACTCCACTATGTGCATACTGAAACCCTTCATAATAATTATAAGGAACACTCCCTCCATTTATCGAGTCACCAGAACATTGATGAGTATAGTAAGATAAGCTGCTGCCAGCTCCTTGTTGCCCCCTCCAATCAGATACATATCCATTAAATGAACCCCAACCGGTGGGGCATTGAATTATACTTTCAAAAGAATAATTGGGTACAAGATTCTGCCCTTTTAAAAAAGAAAGAGCCATGAGGAGGAGAGTGGTAAGAATTATTCTTTTCATGATTTAAAGATAGGTCTTTGATTTGGATTGAGAAAATACGTTGACCTGTAGATAACTTAGTAAGTAATTTATTTATTATAGGTAATATAATGGGTATATTTGAAGAGTTAGTCATTTAAAATAGGCATGGCGACATCCCGTAGCATTGTGGGATAATACAAAGCGAAACATAAATGAATGGTAAAGAACTAAAAGTGAAAGGATATGTGCGGTGGGTAGCAGAATTATAGGGTAACAATAAATCACTCAAATTGATAGTCAATAGGTTTAACGGTCGCACTTTTGAAAAAGTGGGTGCCCACTTTTATTCAATTAAGAATTACAAATTAAGAATGGTGGAGTCCCTCATGAGTTCAATGAAGCATGGCATAATACGAATAATCAATTGGAAGCCAATTTTAACATGATAATAAAAGTAAAATGCGACACATTTTTTTGATCTGTGTGCAAAAGTGTCGCATTTAATCAAAAAAGACATAAAACTAAGGGTTACAAAGCAACGGCACGTGAGGTGAAGAGTAACAATGATAGGAAAGACACATAGATGCACAGGGTGGTGCCAAATGCCCCAAAACAATGGGGTTATATTCTTCGCTTTACTATGAATGGTAAAAACAGTAAGAATAATAGAAGACGTTAAATAGTTCTAATTCAATAAAAACTGGTAATAATTGCAGCCCTATTTTTTGTACATTTGCTGTTATAACCATAAAAACAAAACACACATGAAGAAAATATTACTTAATCTTGGTTTAGCCTTGTTAGCAACCGGTTCGGTGGTGGCACAGTCTATACCTAACCGCGGTTTCGAAACTTGGACTGCTAATACTTATATGGATCCTCAGTACTACATGACACCTAACGACCAGAGTGGTGGTTTGGTAATTGGTGTAACAAGGGTTACCCCTGGTTACCACGGTAGCTATGCAGTACAAATGAGCGCGTATACTGTAAGTGGTCAAACAGGTGCAGGTTTTATTATTGATGGTAACCCTAACGGTGCTTCGGTATCGGGTGGTATACCTTACGCACAAAAGGCTACCGGTATACGAGTTTGGTATAAATATGCTAAAACCCAAGCCGATACAGCTCTTATTTTGGTGTTCTTTAAAAAGGCAGGTTCGGTAATTGGCGAATATGAAGGCCAGATCATTAATGCGGCTTCGACCTTTACTTTATATAGTGGTGCTTTTAACCCTGCTTTGCCTATGGCGCCCGATACAGTAGTATTTGGAGCCGTTACATCAAGCAACGTGTTTAACAATGGTGGCGGCCGCGCGGGTAGTGTATTAACTATCGATAGCGTTACCTTTACCGGTGTTAGCAGCCAGCCAACCATGCTTAATGGTGACTTTGAAAACTGGACTGCTGATACTTTGTTATCATTGAACGGATGGGAAACAACCCAGTTCCCTGGCGCGCAACGTACAACCGATGCAGCAGCTGGTAAATATGCATTAGAGCTAACTACAAGTGCTAATTATGGTTCTGGTTATGCTACCGATGGCAGACAAGTACAAGTTAGCAGCACTTCAGATTCTACTATTGGTGGTTACCCGTTTGCTAATCAAATTGACACCTTAGTATTGTCTTACAAATATGCTCCTGCGGATACAGCTGACAGGGCACAGGTGTTCCTTCAGTTCAATAAGAACAGCACTGTAATTGGTGGTACCGGAGGCAGCATGGTTGCTGCACCAAGCTATACCACTGTTGAGCTCCCTTTCAACGTAGGTTCAGCCCCCGATTCTGTTATTGTGTCGTTCCAATCATCTACCTATACCAGCACTGGTTTACCAAGCACTTACAATGGTGCTGTATTTAAGGTAGATAATGTTTACTTTAAATCTCAGGTTGCAGTTGGTATTGCGCCAATTAATGCTACAAGTACTATTAAAGTTTACCCTAACCCGGTTACCAGCAACTTTAATGTTGATATGACAGGTTTCACAGGCAAACTTCAGTCGGTAGTTATTTACGATATGAGTGGTAAGGAAGTGGTGTTTAAGAACTTTATGTTCAACTCTACCACCAACAGTGTTGAAACATTCGATATGAGCAACTACGCTGCAGGTGTTTACAATGTTGTAATACATACCGATAAAGGAATGAAATATGAAAAGCTGACCAAAGTTCAATAGGCAAGCGCTTAGTAAATAGATCTAATAGTGAGGGTCCTGCTGCAAAGCGGGACCTTTACTTTTAGAATATCTTAGCGTATTGCTCCGTATAAGCCTTCTTCCGGAAGTAAGTATCGGCCAGAGTTTGTATGCGTAGTTTGTCACCCCTCGAAGGGCGTTGCAATGCCGACCAGTTGGTTGATGTAGCAAGGCTGCCACAGTTCTTATCTTGTACAAAAGCACTGAAGTCGCCAATATGGTTTGATATGATAACTGGCAAACCTGCAGCAAGGTACTCGGCAAACTTAACAGGGGAGCTTACTTCGTTAGTTACCGATTCTTCACGTATCAACAGGCCATAATCAGCTGCAGCTAAGTAATCATGTACTTCGTTTGCAGGCAACCATTCATTAAATACCCGCCCGGGGAACTGCTTCATCAGATGTTCTGCCTGGGTAGGTTGGTATAGCATTAGTAGCTTTAATGAACTGTTCTGTTCGAGTGCTTTTGTTAGTGTATCTTCCAATAGCCCGAACGATTGCCAGCCTGCTGATGAACCGGAATATACTAACAGCGGTTCAGTATCGGCAATTTTGAAATGGTTGCGAATATTATTGACTTCATCAACATGGTATGATGTTGGCATATCTGCACTTAGGGTACAAGGTATAACCGAGTAATTGGTCGACATAAAGCGGTAGCTCGTTTTCCAATAGTCAACCAGTTTGTTCGATACTGCAATGCGCCAGTTCGATTCAAGCACAGCCCTGCTTTCAAACTTGTACATGTTCTTTGCTATATCAGGTGCTTCGTTCTTTAAATACTCGTTCCATTCGGCGGTATAGGCACCACGTGCATCAAAACAAACCTTGTCAAAACTTGTGCTGTCTCTTGCCAACAGAGTTGCAAATACGCCACGTGCTATTACATTCTCTTTGGTTTTGCCTAATCGTGCTGAGCGTAATAAGAAGAGATTCTTCTCCCAGTTATCAATCCCCGGGTACATGGGTAGCACCACCGAATTGCGGTACATCTGTTTTATCTTACTACGGGTTTTAAAGTAATTACGGCCCGATACAAGGGCAATGAGTTTTACTTTTTCTTTAAAGGTATCTTCCCAAAACCTACATACGTCAATTACCTGGCTTTGGTAAACGCCACCCGGCTCATCGTTAAAGGTTAGGTATACCATATACTAGCTTACTAATAACTGTTTAGCATGTGGCCCTTCGCAAAACAACAGATCTATAATGCTTAGGTTTGGCATAAAGCCATATTTCTCTTCAAACACTTGCTGGTACTTAATGTTCTTGTTGGTTTGCTTTTCCATAATTGCGGGCGATGCAAGACCTCTATAATCATCAACATCTTCTGGCGTTTTCAGATATTCGGTAGTATAACATAACTTAATATCAACTTGCATTAGCTTGTTTACTGTGTCAAATATTTTACGGTTCCAGTCAATTAGTAGCTCCGGCTGATAATCGTTGTATAATGGTGCAAGTTCGTGTTCAAAGTATTCAAAGTAAGGCGAACGGCGGTATGCAGATTCTAACGAACGCCAGTGAAGTGCTTGCCAACGTTCTTCAGTATATCTTATCATCACATCTTTAAGCGGTGTTTTCTCATGTCGCTTTTGCAAAGGAATGATAAGCTTAAGTGGTCCGTTTGCTCCGTATATTGTACTTCGGTTATAAAAGTATTGCTTGTGAAAGTGCTCGTGTATATCCCACATACTTTCACTATGTTTTAGCATAGCTGCGTAATGGGGCAGGGGTGGCAGGTAAGCAACAGGAAGTATAGCAACAGAACTCACTGGGTCTTTTTTGTCATCATTCCGCGTAACACGCCTACAGCAGCTGGTATAAGCGATACCGCAATTATTAATAATGTCACCATTTCGAAATGTGTTTTAACCCAAGGTATAGAGCCTAATGCATAACCGGCCCAGGTACAAACGTTTATCCATAAAAGACTGCTTATGATACTAAAGGTTATAAAACGGCCGTACGACATGGTACCAATACCTGCTACAAAAGGCGCAAAAGTGCGGATGATTGGCATAAAACGGGCAATTATAATAGTAGCGCCACCATGCTTTTCGTAAAACTCGTGGGTACGGTGTAAGTACTCCTTATTAATAAAGCGCAGTTTCATATTGAATATTTTAGGTCCTATATAACGGCCAATAAAGTAGTTGGAATTATCTCCAAAAAAGGCCGCAACTATCAACAAGCCAATAAGTGTAGGTATGTTGAATACACCCATGCTACTGCAAACGGCACCGGCAGCAAACAACAGCGAATCGCCAGGTAAGAAAGGTAATACCACCAACCCTGTTTCGCAAAATATAATAAGCATTAATATGATGTATGACTGTGACTGATACTTGTCATACAGGTTCTTTAAGAACGCCTGTAAATCGGTGTGGAACAATAGGTCTATCCAGTGCTTAATTTCTCCCATTCGTTGGTTTTATTAATAAGTAAGCCAAAAGTACACGATTTTTTTTATTGGTTGGGTGTTATTGTTATTCCAAAATAATTACTAATATTGCAATGCATATTTCTCACAACGCATTTAACAAGCCAGATAGTTACCGGGTACGCAGTATAGAATTCAGACACGCACAAATTTCCCCCTACGTTTATTAAAATAATCCAACAACATAACTTATTAGTATGTACGACATTGTCGAATTGAACAGTAAATCATTGGTGCAATTAAAAGAGATCGCCAAATCATTAAAGATATCTAAGCTCGACGGCCTTAAGAAACAAGATATCGTTATGAAGATTCTCGATCACCAGTTAAACAATAAGCCCGAAAGCAATCACGTTAAAGCCGATAACCCTGTTGAACAAAAGCCTCATCAAAAGGTAGGTGCCAATCACCCGCGTGCGCAACAACATAAAAAGGAAGAATCTCCTGTATTGCCAGAGTATCACGAACCGGACCATGTGCATGAAGAACCTGTAAAGGAAACACCTATTGCCAATATTGAAATTCCGGCAACACCTGCAACACAAGCTCCGCCCGATTTTATTCTGCCTCCGGAAAATAACAACAACAATAACAACAATCAGCCACAGCATCACCACCAAAATCAGAACCAGAATAACCAGAACAATAATCAAAACCAGAACCCTAATCAAAACCAGAATAGCAACCAAAACCAGAATCAAAGAGAGCCACAATACAACTTTGATAATATAGTAGGTGCTGAGGGTGTTTTAGAAATTATGCCCGATGGTTATGGTTTCATGCGTTCGGCAGATTATAACTACTTGAATTCACCTGATGACGTTTACGTTTCTCAATCTCAAATAAAGTTATTCGGTTTAAAGACCGGCGATACCATTAACGGATTTGTAAGGCCTCCGCGCGAAGGTGAGAAGTTCTTCCCGCTTACCCGTGTTGAGCTTATTAATGGCAAAACACCGGATGTAGTGCGCGACCGTGTTCCATTCGATTTTTTAACTCCATTGTTCCCGCACGAAAAGTTCAACCTGGCAAGCCATCCCAAGGCTACATTGTCGAGCCGTATTGTAGATATGTTTACCCCAATTGGTAAAGGCCAACGCGGACTTATAGTAGCGCAGCCTAAAACCGGTAAAACAGTTTTGCTTAAAGAAATTGCCAACGCTATTGCCGATAACCACCCTGAAGCATACCTTATTATATTGCTTATCGACGAACGTCCTGAGGAGGTTACCGATATGGCCCGTAGCGTTAAGGCCGAAGTTATTGCATCTACATTCGATGAACCTGCAGAACGCCACGTAAAGATCGCCAACATTGTACTTGAAAAAGCAAAACGTTTGGTAGAATGCGGACATGATGTGGTTATTCTCCTCGATTCTATTACCCGTTTGGCACGTGCATACAATACTGTATCGCCTGCATCGGGTAAAGTGTTATCGGGTGGTGTAGAGGCTAACGCGCTGCAAAAACCTAAGCGTTTCTTTGGTGCTGCACGTAAAATTGAAGATGGTGGTTCACTTACCATATTAGCTACTGCACTTATTGATACCGGTTCGAAAATGGATGAGGTGATATTTGAAGAGTTTAAAGGAACTGGTAACATGGAGTTGCAACTCGATCGCCGCCTTTCTAACAAACGCATATTCCCTGCTATTGATATTGTGGCATCAAGTACTCGCCGCGATGATCTGTTGCTCGATAAAGAATCTCTGCAACGCATTTGGGTATTACGTAACCACCTTACCGATATGACTCCGATAGAAGCTATGGAGTTTTTACGTGAGCGTTTGGTACGTACCAAATCGAATGAGGAGTTCCTTATTACCATGAACGACTAAACGGCTGCACCTTAATTAAGAATTAAAAATTACGAATTAATAATCTAAAGGCATTAGTGCTTTTTATCCCCTCTGGAGGGTTGTTTTCGTCATTGCGAGTTCCGGCGTTTTCGCGGAACGTGGCAATCTCAAGGTTATCTAACTTTAAAGATAATTGCGTTCGCCATGTACCATTCACCATTATTTTGCAACACTTCTTTACGCAGATCAAGAAATATGTTGCATTTTACTTTTCCAAAGAGATTTCCCTCTCATTTAGGAGGAGGTAGGCTGAGGTCATTCAAAACCGCTGTAGTGGGGTTACACTTTTCGCTTTTATTACCCATCAACTTATTGATTTTCATTATGATGATTTCATGAAAAATCACTGTTTTGTCACCCGTCTTTCGTGTTGCAACCCAACCACTAAAGAGGTTTTAAATTCACCATTTACCACTTACCATTCACCATTATTTTCGTGTCGTTTTACGTCGTAGTATAATTTGTTTTTTCATTCCTTCTTCTGATTTTCAATCAGTTACTAATTTTTGGCTTGGGAAATTCGTGTCGCATCTGTCGTAAAGTGCCGCAATGCATTGGTTTCCAGTGTCTATTTTGCGACAGCAATTTGGTATGCAGTATAAAATATTATTTCAAAAGAACTTGTGACTTCACCCTCTCCTGAAAAGAGAGGGAAGCGCGCGCACTTCCTTCTCCTATAGGAGAAGGACACAGGATGAGGTCACGCTCTCTTGCAAATTTACCTCATATACTACTTATAGTAATTGAGTAAGTAAAATGCTTTTCAACAGGTCTGAATAATCATTTATTCCGGCTATGTTTTTATATGGTTCAGCCGGAGTTTATCATTGGTCAACGAAAAGGCAAATCTTTAAAATATTTTCTGCGTAGATGTTTATTAAATAACCTATTGTTGAATTGACCATAGGTTAAAAAAACAGAATTATAGAATAGAAAAACTCCATACATAAAATGCAAGATGAACTAAAGATATTATTCTTAGAAGATAATGACGATGACGTAGCACTTATAGAACGGACTCTCCGCCGATCGAACTTTGTTTTTAACAGCTCTCACGCTTCTAATAAGGACGAATTTGTTTCAAGTCTCTCGTCTTTTGGCCCCGATATTATATTGTCCGACCATTCTATGCCGGAGTTTGATTCCCTATCGGCTTTAAAAATTGTAAAAGAGCAATGCCCGCAAATACCGTTTATTTTGGTTACCGGTTCGGTATCAGAAGAGTTTGCCGTTAAGTGTATTAAGGGTGGTGCTGAAGATTATGTGCTAAAGAATAATTTGTTGAAACTGCCTTCAGTAATTGAGAATGCCCTGGGTAAAAAGGAATTGAAGATTGAGAACGCAACCATAAAAAGCCTTAATGCAAAACTAAAAAGTGCTAACGAAATAATAGAGCGGAAGAACAAAGACACTATTGATAGTATTAATTACGCACAAAGAATTCAGCATGCCATTTTACCAAACGAAAAACTATTGTGCCAGTATTTTCCTGAATCATTTATTTTGTTTAAGCCCAAGGATATTGTAAGTGGCGATTTTTATTGGTTTGCCGAACATAATGGAAAATTTATAATTGCAGTGAGCGATTGTACCGGCCACGGGGTGCCGGGCGCCTTACTATCTATGATGGGGTACCACTTGTTGCGCAACACCGTTCAACTGAAAGGTATAGTAGACCCTGCCGGAATTTTGAATGAAATAAATAAAGGGTTCAGCGAGATATTTGAAATTGGTACCAATGCCAACGCTATTAGCGATGGTATGGATATTTCAATTTGCTCGATTGATAAAGCAAATTCGGTACTTACATTTTCGGGTGCAAAGCGGCCCTTATATATTGTCCGAAATAAAATACTTTCTGAAATTAAAGGCTCTCCGTTCCCTATAGGTGGTTCGCATCACGAAGCGCACTACTTTAAAAACGAAGAAGTAAAAATGCAAAAGTGCGATAGGTTTTATATGCTTACCGATGGATATGCCGATCAGTTTGGGGGAGATGATCATAAAAAGCTAAAGTCGGTTGGTTTTAAAAACCTATTGATGAACTACAGTACTCAACCTATACATGCGCAAAAAAATACATTGAATGATTACTTTGAAATGCGAAGAGCTACCGAAGAACAAACAGACGATGTGTTGGTTATTGGGTTTGAAATAGAGTAAAGTAATGGTAATATCTGTGTATAAGACGAAAAAAGCCCCGCAATGCGGAGCTTTTTTTATCAAACCAACAGAAAAAGTAGTATTCTACTTCTTGTCTGTTTCTACCTTCGTGTCGGTCTTGGTTTCTTTTACCTTCTTGTCACCATTCTTGCTTTCTTTGTTCTTAACGGTTTTGGTTTTGGTAGTTGTTTTGGTACCATCGCCAGTGTTAACGGTAGATTTGCTGGTGGTGGTTGTGGTTCCGTTGTTTGTTTTGTCTTGAGCTAATGCTGCAGTAGCAAAGCCAATTGTGCAAACTAAACCTGTAAGAACCAAATTTTTAAGTTTCATAGTTTTGTTTTTTTATTAGTTGGGCGCAAGGTATGTAGTATGCACACACTCAGTTCAAAAAAATCTGTAGACTTATACAAATTAACGGTTAATGGGTCTATTTTATCGGTAAATTTGAACGGAATAACCACTAACACAAACAAAATCAATTGATAAGGGTTACAAAACAAGAGGAGAGTAGGGCAAGCAAAAGAATTTACCGGGTAGCCCGAATAGCATCTGTTATTGCTGTACTATCCTTAATGCCTGTACTTACTATTATTGACCATACCATACGCGGCATGCAACTTACCTGGTTAGGTGTGCTGATTGGCCTTGTAATTGCATTATGCACGACACTCATTTTGAAAAATAAATTTCCGGAAGCTTATTTCGATCAACGAAGAACATGGAACATGCACGTATGCGTTTTTGTTACATTCCTTACCCTGGTTCCATCGGTTGCTAACTATATAAACCATTATGCTGCAAATACTGAAATAACGCCGCAGGTTTATAAAATAGATGAAGTAACAGAGGCCGTGAGCTATAATAATGGAAATAGTTACAAAGTGTACTTTCTGTTTATTTATATGAATAACAAGCGTGAGCGGTTCGAGATATATAAGAACCTGTTTGATAAGTTAACCAACGGAGGGCAGGTTAAGCTATATGTGCAGCATGGTGCATTGGGCTACGATTATGTGAAGAAATTTGAAGCGCCTGATAGCTGGTAGTCAGGCTGGCAAGCTATTCTTTTACAATTTTGGCGAAGCTGTTATTACATCGTAAAAAATAAATGCCAGATGACAAACTGCTCATATCTAACTGGCTTTCGTTCTTATCCGTCTTTTCATTATATACCATTTCTCCCAATAAGTTATACAGGGTAATTAAACCCAATTCACTTTCTGACTTAACGGTAATACTTGTTTTGGTCGGGTTAGGATAAACCCTGATAGCCGCGCTGCCTGCACTTACTGTATTAACTCCCAATGGCGCTGTTAGTGTTGTTTCCCACAATCCTCTTCCAAAAGTTCCGGCTCTTAATAATGCACCAGATGCTTGAATATCTAGCGAGTATACCATAGCATTAGGTAGGCCGGTATTAAAACTCAACCAGTTTCCCCCCTGTGTATTGTCGGTATAAAAAACACCTATGTCGGTTCCAACAAATACTCTGTCATTGTTTGCAGTTTGGTCGTATACAATGCAATCTACCGGCACATTTGGTAACCCTGTGCTTACGTTTGTCCATGTACTTCCGCCATTGGTTGTTTTATATACTTTAATGCCCGATGTGTAATTTGAAAAGGTTACCCATACGGTTAGCGGGTCGGATGCTTTAATGGCAAGTGCTGAGATATAAGCTGATGCTATAGGTAATGTACCAGTAACATTGTTCCAGGTAGTTCCACCGTCGGTAGTTTTAAAAAGAAATGTACCGGGAATATTGTTGTAACCCGTATTGGCGCCCATAGCTGCATACAGGTAGTTAGAGTTTGATGGAGATATGGCCAATGCCATTACCAGGTCGGTAGCTGTTCCGGTAAGGTTATTGGTAACCTTGGTCCATGCAGTTCCCTGATTGGTAGTTTTCCAAATATCATTATACCCGGCATAAAGTGTAGTGTTTGAATTCTTATCTATTACATAAGGTGTTACCCACGCACCGGTTACCGATCCGCTATTAGGTGTAATGGTTGTAAAGCTTGTTCCGCCATTGGTAGATAACATAAGCTTACCGTCATATTCGGCAGAATATACAGTATTGGCATTGGTATAGTCAACAATGGTCATCATGCCATCACCTGCCAGATCTTCTGACCATGCACCTGAATTTAACAGGTCGCTGCCATTATCTTGTACCCCGCACGATACAAAAGTGGTATTAGTTTGTGCACTGCTTATGCTATACATTTCCATTATGGTTAAGCCTGCACTTAGGTCGGTCCAGGCCGCTCCTGTATCGGCCGATTTAAATAAGCCGCCATCACATCCCGCTAAAATTGAGTTTGGATCCCCCGGCATAAAGGCCAGTTTGTGAATATCAGAATGTATGTAATTGGGATTGTTATGAAGCGATGTTCCTTTTGTTTTATTTATCCAAGTGGCGCCACCATTATCAGACGACCATACGTTTATACCTCCTATAAAAATAGTGTTTGGCAGTTTAGGTGATGCGGCAATAGCCAGATCGGCCCAGCCCTGGCCACCAGCAGTAGAGCCAAGTGGAGAGGCACCAAGTATATTAGGTGTAGAAGACATTTGGGTGAAAGTTGTGCCACCATCTATGGACCTTATAAGTGCGTGAAAACCCGATGTTGCCGAATCAGATTCGAGCGCATAAAGGTAATTCGCATTAGCAGGGGTAACAGCCAGTTGTATACGGTTGCCACCCATGTTTGAATAAGCTGTGCTAAACGTACTGCCCGAATCGGCCGATTTGTAAATTGTTTTAACTCCACTTGCATAAACAATGGCAGGGTTACCGGGTTTAAATTGTATATCATATATGCGATGGCCCGTCATTGTATTGGTCCAGCTGGTACCTCCATTAACAGATTTAGCTATACCATTATAATTACCTACCAATAACTCATTATGGTTGGCAGGGTTAATTACAATTCTATTCATGTATAACCCCTGGTTGGTTTGCCAGCTTAAGCCCGTGGTGTTCCATGTTGCGCCTCCATCGGTCGATTTCATAACGCCGGTAGAGTAGGTGTATATTACATCTCCGTCGCCGGTGGCTATATAAATAATGTTGGTATCAACAGGATCAATTGCAATGTCGGTAACACCTAAAGTGGCCAAGTAATCTGATGTGGGTGTCCATGTAACGCCGCCATTAGTAGTTTTCCAAAGCCCACCCGAAGGAGAGCCTGCATAAATAATATTTGTATCAAGCGGGTTAATGGCAAGGCAGTTTATTCTTCCTTCGCCGCCTTTGCTTGGTATTACTGAGGGGCCTATCGATGTCCATGATGCGCTAAGCATAGCCTGCTTATTATTCCTGCTTTTATCTTTTTGCTGAATTTTGTTCCTTTCATTATAGGCTATCATGGGGTCGGGCAACTCACCAGTAAGGCTTACCCTTTTCGATGCAAACCATTCCCAGCGTTTATATTGAATATACTCTCCGTAATCACCTTCTTCGTCATCATCCATGGCGTCCCTATCTGTCATGGTAAGCCCTTTTGTTTTCCAATAGGTGTTAAATGATTGCTGAATTTCAAAAAAACCAGGCTGATGGCCATTGTCAGGAAACGTATTCATCCACGATTGGGCTTCGCCCATTGTTGCTGTAGCTGAAACTACTACTACCAGCATGAGTTTTAAAGAATGTTGATGGGCTGAAGATACTAACGATGCTAACCCGTTTTTGGAAAATAGAGTAGATTTATTCATCAGCTAAATGGTTATTATGGTTAATGGAATGTCGTTACCCGTTCTTTAATACGCAAAATTGCGGAAAAGGTTTTAATTCACCACTTCAGACATAAAAAAGAGCCGGTTAATACCGGCTCTTTCCTTTAAAAGTAAAATAAACTTACTCTATTTCTTTTGGTCCGTTTCTACCTTAGTATCTACTTTGGTATCGGTTACCTGTTTTTTGCCGTTCTTGCTTTTCTTGGCCTTAACAGTTTTGGTAGTGGTTTTTGTTCGTATTGAATTGTCCGTTTCAATACTGGTTTTGCTTACAGTTTTAGATGGTGGAGTTTTGTCTTGGGCCAATGCAGAAACTGCAAAGCCAAGCGTACCAATTGCTAAAACTACTAGGCTGATAATCAATTTTTTCGATTTCATGGTGTTTAATTTTAATTTAAGTTAACTAGAGTAGCGAATAGCATTTAAGGTTTTTATTCAGAGGGCCAAAAAGTAACGGTAAATCAGTAATTTCTATCGGTGTAAAACTACACATGTTTCGGTATACCCAACATGTTACCACATTTAACTTCTTGCCAGGGGTGCCAACAAAGGTTTAATAACCGCCTCGTGCAGGCCTTTATGCTCGCGGTTAAAAATGGTTGATAGGAAACCATAAAGCTCGGCATGCCTTTTCTTGAATTTTTCAGGGTTATCGAAAAAATATTCGCTAACCACCGCCAAAAACTCAGCATTGCTGGTAAGGGCATAAGGGTTAATATCAGAATTGCCCTTCTTTATTTTGTCCATCTCCTTCTTTATCTCGTGCAGCCATGGCCCGGCAAAATGATTATCCATAAGCATTTCAGGTACGCCATCTATAACGCCATCTTCCTTATCGAGCAGGTGTACAAATTCATGTACGCCCACATTTTCGCGGTGCGGCTGGCCATCAAAGGCTTTAATAAGGTCGGGTTTTGATAGTATTACCGACCCATTCATAAACCTGTTGCCCACCATACCCAGTATAACTTCTTTATGGCCTTCGAACCTGGTGGTTTGAAAATCCTCATCGAAGCTGTTGGGATAAATAAGCACCGTGCGTACCTTCGGGTAGTTATACTTAGGGAACGCGAACGTTGGAATAACGGCACTGCTTGCTACCATTAAACGAATGTCATCGTCAATTTGCGTGTCTATACCCTCAATGTTCTTGGTGGCAATAAAGCGCTGTACGCGTTTCTCGAACAGCGCCTTATCTTCATCACTAAGGTTATTATAAAATACTACTTTGTTCTTCAGCATTTCACGCCATGTGTCCGCAAAGGGCGCATTAAGCTTTTCATCCAGCAGTTGCTTCTTCTTGTTCGATACCCGTAAGGATACCGCAATAAATACAACAACAAAGGTGATAAGCCCTAACATGGTTTGTTATTTGTGCTGTTAAATTAAAGCTTATTCTTGAAATCCTTTATTGATTGGCCTAACTCATGCATATCATGGTTAAAACCTGTCTTAAATGATTCCCAGTCTGCTTTGGTGCTTGCTTTAAACTCATCCAGCTTTCTTTTCATTTCGCTGTTCTTTGTTTCTAACTCAGCAGCTCTCTTTTTATCTTCTTCTCTGCGTTCTGCCTTTTCGTCGGCTATGCGGGCGTTAAGCTCATCAATGCTTCGTTGGTTGGCAGCAATGCTATCATTATATTGTTTACGGTACGTATCAATTTCCACCGTTGATATTTGCATGGTAGAGTCGCTGGTTCTAATTGTGTCGCTACTAACAGTATGCGTGGTGCTGGTTGTTGAGTTGCCGCAGCTTGTTAAGCTTGCACCTATAATTACGCAAGCACTAACTGCCCAAATTGATGTTTTCATTTTAGTTTTGTTTTTTTGTTTTGGTATGAATTAATTTTCACCTTACAAATATTGGGTATCTTATAAGGTTGACTATTATATCATTGCGATAATAATTTGCACTATTCACATAAAATTATACGTAAAGTATATAAGCTTCCTTAATGCTTATGTAAGACTTATTTATATGTACCTGTGCATCTTTGAGTCCTTAACTTACAGGTATGGATTTATCAGGTAATGCTATGGCCTATATACCAATCGCAATGACGGCGTTGGTAGCAGGTGGTTTTGTTACATTAACTATGGTTGCCAGCCATGCCGTAGTACCCAAACGCGGAGGCAAAGCAAAGCACGAAGTCTTTGAATGCGGTATACCATCGGAAGGTAATGCACGGTTACCTTTTTCTGTAAAATACTTTATGAGCGCAATATTGTTTGTGCTATTTGATGTAGAGGTGATATTTATGTATCCCTGGGCAGTAGATTTCAGAAACCTGGGTAGCACAGGCTTTATTGAAATGATATCGTACCTGGCGGTTATGCTGCTGGGTTTTGTTTACGTAGTAAAGAAAGGTGTGCTTAACTGGAGTAAGGAATAATTACAGCTTTACCAATGACACAATTTCGCGGGCAACAGTGCCATCGTTTATGCGTTTTAAGGCATCCGCTATTTGCGGAGTTTTATCGAGTATTTTGTAATGGGCCTGCTTTTTAATGAGGGCTAAATACTTATCGGTATTGGTGCAGGAACAAATGGCTTTAACACAGCCCAGTTCTTTAAAATAAGCCAATCTCTTTTCCAGGTCTTCTTCTGAATCTTCACCTGTGCTTATACCCACCAGCTTACCATCCTTTGTAAGCACATCAAAAAAATCGTTGTTGCCGTAAAAGTCTTCGCCAATAAAATTGTAGTTCGATGGCCTGCCAAAATGCCCGCTTACCTGGGTATAGCCTGCATTAAGCAATAGCTGGTATGCAATATTGAGTGTGTTTGATTTTCCGCAATCGGCGTAACCGTTTAATGCTATTATTTCCATGGGGCATGTGTTCGTTTATCCTCTTTTCAAAGTTAGCTCTTTTACAGCTTTTCCGGTAGCCTGGTATACACGGGTAAACCAATAATGACTTATGCTTTCTTGTTTTTAAAGAAAGGCACTAAACATAAAAATGCTAAAGCCGGCATAAAGTGCATAGGCACTACCAAACCGGGAAACATTTCAGGGTTTTTAATATCTAGCGGCAAAGTCATACCTATCGGGTTGATTATACTCACGAATGATATGACCACAATTACAATGTTAAATAACCCCTTCAGGTTTTCTTTATTGAATCTTTCTAATAGATAATAACCAATGGCCATAAGCATACAACCAAATAGGCTGGCGCCTGTCATTGAACCTATGTTGATCAACTTATGGAAATCGGTGCCTTCAGCATTTTGGTATATACCGGAGTAAATAATGGCAGCTACTGCTGCCATTATTCCCGAAACAATTCCGTGAAGAAATGTCTTTTTCATGATTGCTTATTGTTGTGTAACCGGTATTGATACATCTATCTTAAGGTCGGTTGATGCATGTGCATTCATGCCTTCGGTATTACCAACGTGGTAGTCGATACGATTGATCATAAAGCTGGCTGCAAAGGTGTTGTTCACAAAAGTAAACGGTATGGTTACTTCTTTCTTTACATCCTTCACTTCCATGGTGCCGGTTACTTCATAACCTGTAGCTGTTTTTGCAAACTTGCTCGATGTAAATTTAATGGTAGGGTATTTATCGGCATTGAACCAGCTGTCATTTTTAGCCTTGGTGTTTTGCATACCATTACCGGTGTTAATAGATGCTACGTCAATAACCAGGTTAGCCTTAGCAGCAGCAAGGTTGTTAGCATCAAAAGCAATATCGCCTTTAAGTGAAGTAAAAACACCCGATGGGTCTTTGCTGGTGAACTTTACAGAATAGCCATCCGCTATTTTCCAGTTCATAGATGTAAAGGTTGTGAAAGCAGAGAAGAACAATGTTGCTCCTACTGCTATTGGGAAGATGAGTTTTTTCATTGGTTTAGTTTTAATTATAGCACAAAGGTGCGTTGTATTTACCAATATGCACTTAACCTAGTTTAAGAAATAGTATTATTTAACCTGCCCGGTAGTGAATCTGTAAATTATATAACTCATTATCAAAACAATATAAGATGTAAGAGGTTAAATATGCTCACCTTTGAGGCGTTAAATAAACTGATTAAAACTAAAACACATGAATACTGACAAGGTAGAAGGTAACTGGAACGAGAAAAAAGGTAAGCTAAAGAAAAGCTTTGCAGTATTAACTGATGATGATGTGATGTACCAGGAAGGTAAAATGGATGAGATGTTGGGAAAGCTTCAGATAAAACTGGGTAAGACCAAAGAAGAGTTAAAGAAGTTTATCGATTCATTGTAAGCATGAACACGAAAGTAATAGGCATAGTATTGATAGCACTTGGCATACTTGCGCTTGTATATAGCGGGTTTAGTTATGTTACCACGCAAAAGGTGGTAGATATAGGCCCAATTCAGGTAAACCACGATGTTGACCACACCGTACAATGGCCGCCATTTGTTAGCGCTATTTTAATAGTAGCGGGTGTAGTGGTATTGGTTACAAATAAAAAAGGACAAGCTTAAATTTTAAAATTAAGAAACATGAATTTAAAAAGGATATTTGGTGGATTGTTAACCCTTATTGGTATTGCAGGGTTAATTTACGTGGCTGTATTGTTTGTTAATACTTCCGGCGGTACACGCGATGTTAAGGCAGTGGTAGTTTACAGTATATTAGGCATCGTTTTCTTTATTGCCGGTATAAGCCTTATACGCACTACAAAGGATGAGGCGTAATTAAACAGTACATTGCTCAGAAAATATGAAGTTATCGAAAGGGGTTAAAAGAACCCTATTAGTTGTAGGCACTATAATTATTGTTGTGCCTATACTGTTAGTGGCATTTGCTTCGCCTATTGCAAAATACGTGGTTGAAAAATACAGCGTAAAATGGACAGGCCGGCAGATACGAATGAAGTGGGCCTATGTTAACCCGTTTACGGGCCATGTTCACATGGAAGACTTTAAAATATATGAAGCCAATAGCGATAGTTTATTCTTTGAAGCTAAAGGCGTGAACGGAGACATTAGCATGCGTAAAATGCTGTCTCAAACCTACGACATTACACAGCTTACTTTTGAAGAACCTAACGCGGTAGTTATTCTTAATAAAAGAAATGATTTTAATTTCAGCGATATAATTGAACGCTTTTCATCGAAAGGCGACACTACTAATACTACACCATCGAAAGTATATGTTGATCTTCGCGATCTTAAAGTAGTTAACGGCACCTTTTACTTTTACGATACCCTGGCCGATATTAATTACTGCGTAAAAAATATGAATTTCGAAACCAAGGGCAAGCCCTGGGACGTTGATTCTATAGATGTGAAATTTTCATTTGAATCGGGTACAGGCACTGGTAGTATAGATGGGGCAGGCACGGTTGATTTTAGAAACTCTGATTATAAGTACCAGGTACACGCCCATAAGTATAGTCTCGATATTATTGAACAGTACCTGCAATCGATGGTGAATTATGGTTCATTTAAAGCAACTATTGATGCCGACCTCACCGCGAGCGGAAATATGAAAGACCCGGATAATGTAGATACGCATGGACGTATTGTGGTCAATAATTTTCACTTCGGTAAAACCCCTACCGATGATTACATGTCCTTTGATAAATTTTTGATGGTTGTAAATGAAACTAACCCTGAAAAACATATTTATAACCTCGATACCGTTGCATTATATCATCCTTATTTTAAGTACGAAGAATATGATTATTTAGATAATGTTGAAACCATGTTTGGTAAGAACATTAGCAATGTAACTGCGGTAAAATCAGATTCAAGACAATTTAACCTGATATTAGAGTTGGGGCATTATTTAGCTGAAATTTCGAAAAACTTTTTCGATAGCCCGTATAAAATAAACCACGCAGCCATGGTTGATGGTAATATTCGTTTTAACGATTACTCGGGGAGCGAAGAATTTAGCGCCGGCATTTACCCGCTTACTATTTCTGCCGATTCTATAGATAAGACTAAAAACAATATAAATGTAGGTATTAAATTAACTGTAAAGCCTTATGGCGATGGAACTGTTAGGGTAAGCATAAACCCAAGGGACAACCAAAGTTTTGATGTGCAAACCCACTTTAGCAATGTACCGGTTACCATGTTCAACCCATATATTATATCCTATACTTCGTTCCCTATGTATAGGGGCACGGTAGATTTTACAAGCGATTGGAAGGTGCGCCACGGAGAGATAGAAAGCCTGAACCACTTACTTGTAATTGATCCGCTTATTGCACCAAGAGTGAATAATAAGGGCTATAGCTGGATACCTGTATGGCTTGTTATGGCCGTTGCCCGTAACCGGAGCAATGTGATAGATTATCAAGTACCCATTACCGGCAGCTTAAAGAATCCTAAGTTCCATTTAAAGGATGTTATATTTGGTGTGATAAAAAATATTTTTGTAAAACCACCTACCACATCATACGGTTTAAAAGTAAAGAATACCGAAAACGAAATAAAAGAATACTTAACCCTTCGGTGGGATATGAGGCAGGCAGCATTAATGTCTGACCAGGAAAGATTCCTGAAGAAATTAATGAACTATTTGACCGATAACCCCACTGCTTCGGTACGTATATCGCCTATGGTATATGAAGCTAAGGAGAGGGAATATATTATGTTCTTTGAAGCCAAGAAGAAATACTACCTCTCAATTAATAATAAAAAAGTTAGTGATTTTAATAAGAAAGATTCACTGCTTGTAGAGGAAATGTCGATAAAAGATACCCTGTTTATGAAGTACCTTGATAAGCATGTGGCCCACGACCTTGAATTTACCGTTCAGGGTAAATGCCAAAAACTAATTAGTAGTTCACTTATAAATACACGCCTTGCCCAGTTAAACGCGCAACGTAAAAATGCTTTCATGGCATCTTTTATAGCTAAGGGGCTTGGTAACAGAATAGTGTTTAACCCGGTGCAGGATAATATACCTTACAACGGATATTCGTACTACCAAATAAAGTATAAAGGAGATTTGCCTGATGGGTTACTTAGAGCGTACCGCGAAATGAACAAACTCAATGCCGAAGCTCCGCGCGAAAAGTACGATAAGGATAGAAAGGGCCTCAGTTTATTGTAACCGCCAGGCGTTATACTTTCACTACCATTTTACCTTCATTCTTACCTTCAAACAGATCTAAAAATGCCTGTGGTGCATTATCAAATCCTTCAACAATAGTTTCGGTATAGGTCAGTTTTCCTTCTTTTAACCAAGTGGCTAATTGCTTTATGCCCTGCGGAAATTTCTCGTAGAAGTCTGATATTATAAATCCGCGCATCATAGCACTTTTACTTACTATAATGGGTTGTATACGTGGCCCTATGGGTACCATAGTTGAGTTGTATAGCGATATAGCTCCGCAAACAGATATACGCGCATGCTTGTTAATATTATATAACACGGCGTCTGATATTTCTCCGCCCACATTATCAAAGTAAATATCTATGCCTTTTGGGCAAGCTTGTTTAATGGCGCTGTTTAAATTGGGTGCAGTTTTATAATTTATGGCTTCATCGAATTTAAATTTCGATTTTATTAAGGCTGCTTTTTCATCCGATCCGGTTATGCCAACAACGGTACAGCCCAGTATTTTACCAATTTGGCCCGCAATGCTTCCTACGGCTCCTGCTGCACCAGATACTACTAACGTTTCTCCGGCTTTGGGTTGTGCAATTTCTACAAGGCCCATATAAGCGGTAAGGCCCGTCATGCCCAATACACCTAAGTAGGCTGATAGGGGAGCTGCTGCTTTATCTACCTTAATAAGGCCTTTGCCCGAAGATACCTGGTACTCTTTCCAATCAATTATTCCTGAAACAGAATCGCCTTTTGTAAATGCCGGGTTCTTTGAGTCTACAACTTCAGCTATTATGCCCGATTGTATAGGCTTATTCAACTCAAATGGCGGAACATATGATTTAGCATCATTCATCCGGCCACGTATATACGGGTCTACCGATATATATAGTGTCTTTAAGAGTATCTCTCCATCCTTTGCAACCGGCATTTCGGTTTCAGCGGTTTTGAAATCTTTTAAGGTAGGGGTGCCAACAGGCCTGTGGGCCAACAGTATCGTTTTGTTCATGGTCTTTATTTATACGCCTAATGGCTTAATGCCAAAACTACAATAAATACGTTACCGCATTACTGTGTAAAGGTTATAAAACACAAAAGAGCCGATGTTACTCGGCTCTCCTGCAGGGGTTTTGGTTGCTTATAACCAAGAATTATTTTGTTGTTTCAACCTTCTTGTCGGTCTTTGTCTCTGTCTTGGTATCGGTCATCTTCTTCGAACCGTCTTTAGCCTTCTTTGTCTTAACAGTCTTTTCAGTCGACTGAGTTACAGTAGCTCCATCTTTGGTTTTGGTTGTAGTTGCAGCAGCTGTGCTGGTTGTAGTCGACTTGTCTTGAGCGATAGCTGAAGTAGCAAGGCCAAGTGTGCAAATAGAAAGTGTAAGAGCTAAGTTTTTGATTTTCATGATAATGATTTTATTTGTTTTATAATTATAGCTGCAAAAGTGTACAACTTCGTTGGGTTGTGGTTTATATGAACAAAGGAGAAGGTTACATAATTCACACTTTTAACGGGTTGCGGTTAATTTTTTACTTTTACTGGGCTATACCTGCTAAAGCTTTGCAGGGTAGTTAAAATAAATTGGTTATTGTATGAAAAAGTTGCTCGCGTTGAGCTTTGCGGTAGTTATTTCTTTTAGTGTACAGGCACAGAATCCTTTTTTCGATAGCCTGAAAGGCGAGTTAACGAGAGCCAAAACCGACAGTGGCAGGTTTTATGCTGCCATGGCCATTGAAAGCGCGTATGAAAACATAAGGCAGGATAGTACACTGGCGTATACCCAAAAAGCGCTGAACATTGCCACCCGACTGAATGATGCCAAAATGCTGGGCATAGTATACCAGGCCATTGGATTTAATGAGCGTATGGTAGGCAATTATCCGCTGGCTTTGCAAATGGAATTTAAAAGCCTCCAGCTGTTCGAAGGCATTCACGATAGTGGCAATATGGCGCAGGGCTGCAATTTATTGGGTAACACCTACCGCGATTATGGCGACTATACTAAAGCCATACAATACTATAACCGTGAGAAGGAAATAGGGCAAAGGAGTGGGGCTGAGGTTTATGTGTTTTCTGTGAATGTAAATATGAGCACTATTTATACCAGCTTGAACAAGACTGACAGCGCGTTGCTATTTGAGCAGCAAGCCTACGAATATGCTATCCGAACACATTCTAAACTAACCTGTGAAGTACTTAACGGGCTTGCCAATATTCAGCTAAAGCTGAATAACCGCAACCTGGCCCGAGATTATTATGTGGCTGCAATTGAAGGTTATAAAAATGTGTTTGGTAATTCGCGCTTGTTAAGTGAAGGCTATTTATCTTTTGCAGGGTTCTATAAAAAGTACAACATGGCCGATTCGGCTATTTATTATGCCCGCACAGCTATGAACATGGCAAAGGGGGTACCGTATTTAAAAGGAGTATCAGATGCCGCTGCCTTTCTCTATGCTTCATTCGATTCCTTACATCAGACCGATAGCGCCCTGCATTACCTGAAAATATTTGTTGCCACTAACGATACTCTTAAGAACCAAACCAAAGCTGCTGAAGTGGAAGGGCAGAACTTTCTTGAACAAGTTCGCCAACAGGAGAAAGAACAAGAAATATTAAAGCAAAAGGAAGAGCGTAACGAGAATATGCAATACGCTGCCATTGCCCTTGGCATTTTATGTTTTATAGTAGTGTTCCTGATGCTTAGCCGCAGGCTTATTACTAACCCTGCCCTTATTACATTCTTTGGAGTAGTTGCCCTGCTGATGGTATTTGAGTTCCTCAATTTGTTTCTTCACCCGTTTTTAGAAAAAGTGACCCACCACAAACCTGTACTAATGTTAGTAGCAATGGTTTGCCTGGCTGCATTACTCACTCCGTTACATCACTGGCTGGAACATATGGCTACTCACCGACTGGTAGAGAAGAATAAAGAGGCTCGCCTTGCCGCTGCCAAAAAGACCATTGAGAAGCTGGAGAAGAAGACAGAGTAGGTTATACATGTTATTATATTTTGGGCGTTCACTTGCTCCCGCAAGTTAGCATAGCGTAACTTGTGGGTAGAAATAAGCAAAGTTTCAAACTTTGATTTAATGCATATTTCGCATTTCAAACTGTAAAAAAAAATAATTCTCACTGGTTATCAGGTCTATTTAAAAGCACTTGAAATAAAACATATCTCGCATTATTAAATAATATAATTTTGTAAGGTAAACTAACAAGTTTTAATTACAAGTTAAACAACATAAAATAAAACCCTTATATGGAAACAAAGAACACAGCCCTATTAGTAATGGATATGCAACAAGGCATATTGCCTATGTTACCAATTTCGCCGGAAGTATTAATAAGCAACGTTAATAAAGCAATTGCCAATGCACGTGCTAAAAACATGCCGGTAATATATGTAGTGGTAGGTTTCAGGGCTGGTATGCCGGAAGTGAGCCCCGGTAACAAAAGCTTTAGCGCAACCAAAGAAAGGCTTGCCAAGGTTAACATGGATGACTTTATGAAAGTAGACTCTCGCGTTGCTCCGCAGGCTGGAGATGTTATTGTTACTAAGCGCCGCGTAAGCGCTTTTGCAGGGAGCGACCTTGAAGTAGTACTCCGTTCGCAAGGCATACAGCACATGGTGTTAACCGGTATTGCTACAGGCGGTGTGGTATTGTCTACGCTTCGTGAAGCATCCGATAAAGATTACCGCCTTACTGTATTAGCTGATTGTTGTGCCGACGGCGATGCAGAAATTCATAATGTACTTACTACAAAAGTATTTCCACGCCAGGCGGATGTGCTTACCGTAGAAGAATGGAGTAAACAATAATATCTTTCACATGAATACCACAGAGCTTTCATCATCACTGCGTAATACCATATCGGCCCTGCATAAGAGGTTGCGCAAGCAAGCCGGTTCGGTTAGCATATATTCTATGACTGAAATTGAAACCATTGGGCATCTATTTCGTGCGCCTTCATTACTACCAACTGAGTTAGCTTCACTAACAAGGGTTAAAACACAATCGATGTCGCAGATATTAAAGAAGATGGAAGAGCAAGGGATCATAAAGCGCACTCCATCTAAAGATGATAAGCGAAAGGTGTTTGTAGCACTTACTCCTTCCGGCCGCAAGCTGGTAGAAAAAGTCAGGTATGATAAAGATGAGTGGCTGAAAGGTGCTATTGAAAAATCACTTACTGATAAAGAAAAAGAACTGATAGAAAAAGCATTGCCTTTGTTAAATAAACTGGTAGAAACTAACTAAAACTAAATAATATGGAATGGTATCATTATGTAAGTATATTTTGGTCGGGCGCGTTCATTTCGAACTTTGTGCCGCATTTTGTTAAAGGTGTTTGTGGCGATAACTTCCCGACACCATTTGCTAAACCACCGGGCAAAGGGCCTTCATCTCCTTTGGTAAATGTATTATGGGCCTTGCTTAACCTGGTTATAGGCGGCTTACTATACAAGGTTGGTAAAATGTCGTGCCAGGATAATGTTGCAGTTATTATCTTCTTTATTGGTTTTGCTTTAATGGCTGTTATGGCAGCAACCAATTTCGCGAAGAAAGAGAAAATGTAAATGAGAGTGTAATAGGTTTAGGTTATGGCTTCAATTAAAAACATAAGTACGTTCAGGGCATTCAGCAGCCGTAATTACAGGTTGTACTTCTTTGGCCAGTCTGTTTCGCTAATAGGTACTTGGATGCAACGTACTGCTGTGTATTGGGTTGTCTATATCATGACGCATTCAGCGTTCATGCTAGGGCTAACTGTTTTTTGTACGCAGTTCCCAAGCTTTTTGCTTTCGTTGTGGGGTGGAGTGGTATCTGACAGATATAACCGATATAAAGTCTTGTTGGTCACCCAAGTGGCCTCACTAATTCAAGCAGCATTGATTGCTATATTGGTTTTGTTCACCAAATATACGGTGTGGGAAATATTCGGACTAAGTGTATTGCTAGGTGTTATTAATGCCTTTGATGTGCCTGCGCGCCAGGGCTTAGTTTATAATATGGTCGATAAAAAAGAAGACCTACCCAATGCTATTGCACTTAATTCATCTATGGTTAACCTTGCAAAAATATTGGGCCCTGCTTTTTCGGGTATGGTGTTAGCTAAATATGGGGCGGGTATATGCTTTGCATTAAATGCGCTGAGCTTTGTAGCCGTGATAGTGTCTTTGTTGTTTATGAAGCTAAACTTGCCTAATCCACCAAAGCATACCAAAAAGATAGGAGAGGAGTTGGTAGAAGGATTTCGATACCTGCAGGCGAACCCGGCTATTGGTTTAATAATTTTATTCCTGGGCTTAGTTAGTTTTTTTGTGTTGCCATACAATGCATTACTGCCCGTGTTTGCAAAAGAAATATTTACCGGCGATGCTTCCGTTTATGGCTACTTGAATAGTTTTGTTGGGGTAGGTGCTATTTGTGGAACCATTTTCCTGGCTTCATTAAAACCTGGTGCTAATATGCGTGCTATATTATTTTGGGCAACATTTATTTTCGGTGTTGGGCTCATTGGTTTTTCGCATATATCAAACTTTCCTTTGGCATGTGCGTTTACGGTTATAGTTGGCTTTGGTATGATGGCCCAGGTAACTGTAAGTAATACCATATTGCAAACTACCGCATCGCCTGCTATGCGTGGCAGGGTAATCAGCTACTTTGCTATGGCCTTTTTTGGTATGCAGCCATTAGGCGCTTTGGTAGTTGGTGCATTATCGAAAAAGATAGGCGCACCCGATACGGTTATGCTACAGGGTATTGCGGCACTGATCATTTTCGGTGTCTTCTTATATATTATGCGTAAAGAAATATTTAAGAAGAAACAGGAAACGATAGAACCTGTTGCGGAAAACGCTGTAATAGAGAAGTAGTATTTTATAGTTGAGTGAGATTTCTCACTGCGTTCGGAATGACAGGTGAGCTTGTTATATAAGAAGAGAGGAGGGTGGCGCGACGAAGCCGCGCCACCCTCCTCTCTTTAAAATGTGATCCTCTGTCATTTCGAGCGAAGCGAAGTGGAGTGAAGTGGAGTGAGAAATCTTACGAATATTATCGCGGCAAATGAAACTGACTTTAATTCTTAATTCGTAATTTTTAATTGAAATTACTTTTTCCTTCTGTCACCGCCCTGGCGTTCTAACATCCAGTGTGGGTATTCGGCCGGTAGTTTACTTACAGCATCCAGTTTCGTTAATTCTTCCGGACTAAAAGTTACTTCGGTAGCTTTCAGGTTGTCGTTCAACTGATCGAGTTTTTTAGCGCCGATAATAACTGTAGTTACTACCTTTTGGTGCAATAACCATGCCAGTGCCAGTTGTGCTACCGATACTTTCTTTTCCTTAGCCATGGGTTCGAGCACATCAATAATATCAAAAGCACGTTCCTGATTTACCGGAGGGAAATCGAACTTAATGCGCCTCGATCCTTCTGCAGCTTCCATTTTACGGTTGTATTTGCCGCTTAGTAAGCCACCCGCCAGCGGGCTCCATACCATAAGGCCCATCTGTTGGTCTCTCAGCACAGGTGCAAGTTCCCTTTCTAAATCGCGGCCGGCAATAGTATAATATGCCTGTAACGATTCGAACCTTGCTTTATGCGTATAATGAGAATAAGAGGAAGCTTTCATAATATGCCACGCTGCCAGGTTGCTGCAACCAATGTAACGCACCTTGCCACTCTTAACCAATCCATCTAACACATCTATAGTTTCTTCAATGGGGGTAAGTTCATCATAGCCATGTATCTGGTACAGGTCAATATAATCCATATTAAGGCGCTTTAAGCTGGCCTCAACTTGTTGTAATATATGTTTGCGGGTAAGGCCACTTCCGTTAGGGCCATCGCCCATTTTGCCACGCACCTTGGTTGCAATTACCAGGTCGTCGCGTTTCAGGTTAAGGTTTCTCACCGCTTTGCCGGTCATTTCTTCCGATATGCCTTCTGAATACACATTAGCGGTATCAATAAAGTTAATGCCACTTTCTACCGATCGGGCTACCAGAGAATCTGCAATGTTTTGTTCTACACCACCCAATGCGGCAAACATTCCTTTGCTTCCAAAGGTCATTGTGCCCAGGCATAGCTCTGATACGCGTAAGCCAGTCTTTCCTAATAAATGATATTTCATAAATAATATGGTTGTTATGGTTCGTTGTTATAATAGACGAATCAATAATACAAAATACTTCATAGCTTAAAATTATAATATGGTAAGAAAAAAGCCCCGGGGATATTCCGGCCCCGGAGCTCTTACACCAAAACAAACCAACTTCACCTATCAACCACACTACATATTTGGTGTAAATGAAAATATTATAGCCAGTTAATGCATTAACAAACGCTTTTTGTTTACAGGTTCTATGTTCTTGGTTGTTTTCATAATTCAAAATTAATTCTGCCTTAAAGGTTTTGTTATTTTATTAGATGTAAGTTGAAAAAACGAATCTGTAGATTGCAATAAAGCCTTTGAACAGAAGATGGCAATAAAAAATCCCTGTAACATTTGCGCTACAGGGATCATTTATTTTGAAACTATAAATACTACGCTTTGTGCTTTTCTTTCTCTTCAGCTTTCTTCCACCAATCGAATGCAACATCGCCGTAAGGGAACATATCATTGCTCCTCTTTTGGTTTTGTACCAACGAGTTTACATACGTTTGTATGTTCTCGGCAAATTTTCGGTTAAAAGCCAGTGCAAGGTTAAGATGTTCTGAATAGGCTTGTACCATTTTCTCAATATTCTCCATGGTAAGAGCCGTTGAGGTCTCCAGGTTATCTTTTGCCAGTTCAAGCAGTTTGCTCACACCTTCTTTCGAGGTTATATCATCACTCTTTAAAATTTCTGTAAAGCGCGATACAAAATTGATGGATTGCGCTATGCGTTTGCTGTGTGAATCAATAACAGAGTCTATGGTCTCTTCAGAAAGTTTGATGCTTTTGCTGAATGTGCTGGTAATTGCATTTGTTAAAGCAGGATCAACTGACTTTTCTTTTAAAAGTTTGCTGATAGATTCGAATGTTTTTTTGTTCGCATCTAAAATTAAGCCGAATTGCTTTGTATTTGAATCTATTAACGTTTTAATAGTTTCCTTCGATGAATGTGAAACCTTATCAACGTTTTTTTTGAGTTCTTCTGTTTGCTTGGCCGGATTGTTTTTCATAAACAAGGGATTAAATTTTCCGCAATTTACGGTCACTTAATACCCATGTGATAAAATATTATGCAGACGCCATAAAAGTATCGTCTTACCAACCTTTTTTATCGACAGAAAATAAGGGCGAAAATGGCGTCTTTACTGGCTTTAGCGGACTTGTGTTCGTAACTAACAGTATATGAGGTATGTAGTCATGGTGTAACACCGCTCCTTATTATTACTTAATAATTTGATTCGCTTTAATTTCATCATTAGCTTTTTCAATAACCATATCTCCTGCTTTTATATCTCCGAATATTTCTACTATCCCATTGTCTTCATTGCCGGTGGTAACATCTACCAATGCGGTCTTATTGTCCTGCACTTTTATTACGTATTTTTTTTCGGTAGAAACTACTACGGCTGTTTGAGGAACAACACAGGCATTCGGGTGGCCTTTTAAGGGGAGCAAAACTTCTGCATACATACCCGGCATAAGTAAGTGGTCGGTATTGGTTATATCTATTTCAAATGTTTCGCTGCGGTATTTATCATCCAGTGAATTCGCCTGGCGGCTAATGGTTCCGGTAAATGTTTTTCCCGGAAGCGCATCCACTACAAACGAAATGTTCTGGTTATCTTCCAATTGTGTTGCATACGTTTCAGGCACTTTTACCTGTAGGCGCAGCTTCGATATCTGTTGCAATTCTAACAAAGGCGACATGTCTGTTTTATTGCCTGTGGTAACCAATGCACCGGGGTGAACATTCCGTTGCGTAATAGTTCCATCGAAAGGGGCTCTTACAGTTAAGTAATCCTTCATCGATTCCATGGCCATCCAGTTTGCTTTTTCGCTATTGCTTAGCGCACTGTCCGATTGCATTTGCGACTGTGCCATTTGCAGATCATTCGGAGAAACCGCACCTGCTGTTTTAGCTGCATTCATCAATCGGGTATAATTATCTTTACTGGCGCGGTAGGTTGCCTGTACCTTTATGTAACGTTCCTGTGCCGCCACACTGTTTTGTTCTACGTCGGGCGCTTCCATTTGCATTAACAGTTGCCCTTCTTTTACCACACTTCCAATATCAACCGGCAGGGTTTTGATGTACCCTGTAACACGTGGGTAAATACTTACCTCGTAAAACGGGTTAAGCTGCGCAGGTAAACGCAGAGTTGTTGCAATGGCCTGCGTTTTTACGGCGCATAAAGGGTAACTAACTGCTTCCGCTTTTTTCTCAGATGTGTTGTTCTCCTTTCTGGAACAAGCTGTAAATAACAACGAACATATAATGATCGTTGCAGATATATTAAAAATGTTTTTCATGATTAAAGAGGTTTTGAATTATTGTTTTCAGGTAATAAAGAAGAATCATCGAAAGAGGCTTTCTGCATCGTAACGGAATATACAAGCGGCACTATAAATAAAGCGGCCAGGGTAGATGCTGCTAATCCGCCTATAACGGCTCTGCCTAGTGGAGCGGTTTGATCACCTGCTTCGCCAAAACCGGCTGCCATAGGTATCATACCTGCTATCATGGCAAGGCTCGTCATTAATATAGGGCGTAAGCGGACAGATGCGCTTACTTTGGCTGCTTCAATAGCGCTTTTGTATTTAGGGCGCAGGTTTTCTGCATTGGTAACTATTAGTATGGAATTGGCTACAGAAACCCCAATGGCCATAATAATACCCATGTACGATTGCAGGTTTAATGTAGAGCCCGTTGCCAGCAGAAACAACAATGCACCGAGCAAAACGGCTGGCGTAGTGGATAGCACAATGAGCGAAAGCTTAAAAGACTGGTAATTGGCTGCCAGCAATAATAAAATAACAACCAGTGCCACCAGTAAACCACTTTGCAAACTCGAAAAGGTTTCTATCAATAAGCTGGACATTCCTTTTACTTGCATTTGCAGACCTTTAGGTAGCTCACCAATTTCAGCTATCGACTTTTGAACCGCATCGGTTGCAGTGCCTAAGTCTTTTTTATTTATGTTGGCGCTTACTGTTACAAATCTCCTTGGGCCGGAACGATCATATTCTCCCGGAACAGAATCGACAGAAAAGGTAGCAACATCACCCAGGAAAGGGCGGTTCATTCCCTTTATAAGCGGAATAGATTGTACCTGGCTCATATCGTTCATCATATATTCCGGCACTTCTATTTGTGTTTGGTAGGTGTATGAGTTGTTTTGATCGAGCCACAGGTTTTTGTATGTAAAGCGGCTCGACGAGGTAGCATCGGTAACCGATTGTGCCACTTCAGGCAGGCTCAAACCCATTTGGGCTATCTTGAACCTATCGAAGTGAATACGTATAACAGGAAACTTCAAAGGTTGCTGAATCTGAACATCGCGCAGAAATGGAATAGCACTTAATTTCTGCTTTAGCTTGCCTGCATAGTTTGAAATGTCATCCATGTTTTTACCGGCCACCCTTATTTCAATAGGGGTAGAGGCACCCTGGCTCATGATCTTTTCTGTAAGCTCAATAGGCTCAAAACTTATCCGGGCTTCAGGTAACAATCTATTAATGTTGGCCCTCAGTTTTTCCTTCAGGTCATCAAGGTTAACTTTATAGTCTTCATCCAAACCAACCTGTATAACGGCTTCCTGTGTACCGCTGTTAAACACATATAAATTGCTCGTGCCAAAACTGCTGGGTATTAAACCCACATAGGCAGAACTTATAGATACATGGTTTCCGGTGGCTGAGTCAATAATAGCTAATACTTTATGCACTGCTTCTTCTGTCCGTTCCAGGCGTGTTCCGTCAGGTTCTTTTACCCGCAATTGAAACTGTCCCGAATTGACTTTGGGTAACATATCTTTACCAATAAAGCTAAAGCAAAATGCAACGGCAAGCAGTGCACCTGCCAGGTAAACTATTACCCATAGTTTTTTGTTAGGCATTAATTTTTCTAAGCGTCTTAAAAAGGCCATTTTTATTTTCTGAAACAGGTCGTTTTTCTCCGGATGAGATGTTTCTTCATCCATATGTTTTTTTATTTCGGTTAACTCCTCTTCATCCAGAGCTAGGCCTGCATGTGTATATACCGCTTCGTTTACATTCGTATGGCTCTTTAAGATCCAATTAGACATAACAGGAACCAGCATTTGTGCCGCGAAAAATGAAATGATCATAGCAAAGCCAATGGATAAAGAAAGCGGCAGGAACATAGCTTTAGGTACACCATTCA
Source organism: Bacteroidota bacterium (assembly GCA_013285655.1). GTDB lineage: Bacteria > Bacteroidota > Bacteroidia > JABEUT01 > JABEUT01 > JABEUT01. The sequence goes on along the minus strand of JABDHI010000010.1, from coordinate 12,068 downwards.
TTACAAACGAAGGAGCAAATACGGCAAGGATACAAAGCAGGATAAGCAATAATGGAAACGATATCTCTCTGCAGGCATCAAAAATGGCAAGCTTTTTGCTTTTGCCCATTTCTAAATGCTGGTGAATGTTTTCAATAGTTACCGTGGCCTGGTCAACCAAAATTCCTATGGATAATGACAATCCGCTTAATGTCATCAGGTTGATGGTTTGCCCTGTTAGTTTTAAAAACATAACCGCACTGATAACTGAAACGGGGATAGTAATGATAACGATCAAACTACTGCGCCAGTCTCCCAAAAATAAAAGAACCATAAGCCCTGTAAGTATGGCCCCTAAAGCGCCCTCGGTTATTACACTTTTTACTGCATTTATTACAAATACCGATTGGTCGAATT
>JABDHI010000010.1:0-11662 GCA_013285655.1 Bacteroidota bacterium | reverse complement strand
CGTTTACATCGCCCGGCAAAAGATCCTTCATTTCCGGCAATTTGCTTTTTAAACCATTTACAACATCCATGGTAGATGCATCTGCTGTTTTTACTACAGGAATGTAAACGGAGCGCTTTCCGTTAACCAATGCATAACCAACGGTAACGTCGGCAGCATCAGATATGGTTGCCACATCACTCAGGAAGACTGTAGAGGCGCCGTTGGTAACCAGTGGTATTCATTCAAACTCCTTTACATTATCTTCCAGTGAGTTATTGGTAACAATGTACATGGTGTTGCCAATGCGCACATTACCCGAAGGCGTAATTACATTGTTCTTAACAACTGCCTGCACCACTTCATCGGGTGTTATATTATAACTACGGAGTTTTTCCGGATCAATATTCATAACCAGGGTACGTGCATTGGCACCCATTGGCGGAGGTGCCGACAAGCCCGGTACTGATGCGAATAAAGGACGTATGCGTGTTAAGGCCAGATCATACACATCTTTCAACGAACGCGTTTTACTACTGAAAACCAGATCGCCAACCGGCAAGGAGGAAGCATCAAAACGAATAACCTGTGGAGGAACCGCCCCCGGTGGAAAGAAGTTCATGGCACGGCTTACCTGCAAGGCTACCTGTGCCGAGGCTTCAGCCATATCGGTGCTTTCGTAAAAAGTAAGCTTGAGCATGGTAAGGCCCTGGATGTTCTTACTCTCAATGTTCTTTATTCCGTTGATGTATAGAAACTGATCTTGCAAACGGGTTGCAAAAAATCCTTCCATCTGCTGTGGCGACATCCCACCGTAAGGCTCAATAACATAAATTGTTGGTGAGTTTAGTTTCGGAAATATATCGACAGGAATTGTAAAAATGGCCATGATAGAGAATAGTAATATCCCCAGGAATAGTACTATTACCGTAATGGGCCGTTTAAGTGCGAATTCAACCATAATATTATTTTTTAGAAATTACTTAAAAATGTGTTTAATGTATTGTTGGCAGCAGCCTTCTGCAGCAAGGTGTTCAATAAGTCCGACTGAATTTCAACGGCATCTGTTTCAGCCCGGTAAAGCAGGTACGATGCATCGGTAAGCTCAGCAATATTGGCAATACCTGCATTGTATTGCGCCGACTTTTGTGAGAATGCGTTTTGTGCTGCCTGCAGTTGAATAGGAATTTCTTTTTCCCTGTCTAACACCGATTGAATTGAAATATCAGCCTGTTGTAATTGATTTTCTAAAACCAGCTTTTGCTGATTCATTTCTTCGTGCACTGCCTCGGCGTGGAAATCCTGTGTGGCAACCTTATCCTTTCTATGAACCAGATCGGCAATATTATAGGTTAAGGCTAAACCGCCCATGTAGTTATAACGGCTGTAATTTAAACCAGTCGACAGGTCTTGGTAGCCATCTGTTGGCGATATGCTTGAACCGCGCATCCATGCGCTACCTACCAGGTAAAGTTTAGGCAAATAGCTTTTGCGGGTTAGCTTTTCTTGCGCCAGGGCATAGTTCCATTGGCTGTTATAAAACAGAAGTATGGGATTGCCGCTACTAACCGAATCGGCAGAGACATTTGATTGTAATTGATTTAGTAATGCATTGGGCAAATGATATGCAGCAGTATCAATTTCAAAGTTCTTGTTCTTAATTCCGGTGTAATAAGCAAACTCTGCTTTTAACTTGTTGTACACCTCCTGCGTTTGTATGTAATCGATTTTGGCTTTTGAAACTTCGGCATTGGCTACAGAAGAATCTACCCCGGCTTTAATTCCACTGCCGGTATAGGCTTTTATATAGTTGAACAGAACACTGTAGCGTTCAATATTCTTTTGCTGAATATTTGTCAGCAACCTGTACTTCAGTATATCGAAGAAGAGTTGTGCAATTTGATATTGCACGGTATACGAAGTAGCATCGTAATCGGCCTTGCTGGTGTTCGCAAAAGATTGGGCCGTTGTTATGCGCGCTTTATTCAACCCGAAATTATACAGCTCATCCTCCATATAAGCCACACCAATATTGCCCGAAAAAGCATTTGAATTGTTCCCGGGGCTTATGCCACCTGATGTTGATGGTACTATTCCCATAGGGAAATAAGAGCCACTAAGGCTATTGGCCGTGCCAAGGTCAACCTGGTCGCTTACATTCAGTGATGGTAACCGTTGATCTTTAGCATCGCGCACAGCTGCATTTGCACTTTGTAATTCGAGTTGTTTTGCATTTAATGCCGGATAGTTTTTAATAGCCGAATCTATGGCCTGCTTCAAACCTATTTTATTGCCTGGTTGAGCAAAGCAGCACGAGCAAACTACACTCAGCAGGATGCTTGTTATTATTCTCTTTCGAAATTTGATACGATACATATCAGCTTTTATTTATAATGTGTTTTGTGAACCGGAAACTTTTCTGTTATTATGTATTAGCTGAAATACAAATTGACTTGACCTACACCAGGGTGTAAGCAATGAGTAGAAAAGAACAAAGCGTTCTATCTACTTAGCAGCTAAAAGGAGGTGCGCGTAAAGAGTGGGTTGGGGGATAAGCTAAGGCAGTGGGCAGCTTATCATCCTGTACAAAGAAATAGGTCTTCCATTTAGGTAGGTAGACCTTTTCAATTTCATTGAGCTTAAGGGTGTATAATACTTGTTCGTAAGGAGATGGTACGGTTATTTCATCAACCTCATGCGGGCTGCGGTGGCGTATTTGTATAACTGTATTAGTCGGTAAGCTTTGAGAGATGTAGTGATATGCTGAACAGAAAGAAGTTGTTTCGGTATGCCATGTAGCTGAATGGCTGCTTAAGGGCGTGCTTAGCCCGAAGAATAAAAACAGGAAAGAAAGCGAACGGAATATGTTACGGAACTTCTTCATTGCAACGCAAATCTATTATAAAATTCAATAGACCGGATGAAGTCAAAGTTAAGGTATGTTAATATGGGTTGTTATTCAACCCATTTGAGGGTTGGGTTTACGTTAATTGCTCAAAACATTATTGTTATATTTGAGTAATAAACCACTAACCTTTTTGCTTATGAAAATATTCAAAACTATAGCTTACTCAATCTTTTTATTGGGTATTATGTTAAAGTTTGCGCATGTTTTAGGGGCCTCTGCCCTTATGCTGTTGGCAATACTTGTTATGTGTGTGTATCTTTTAATAACTGTAATTAGAAAGCAAAAAGATACCGGTAAACGTATGCCAGACATAATTGGGTTTGTATTGCTAATGCTATACATTTATTTAGATGCACGCATTAATTTCTACCCTTTACATTGGATGTTTTATGTGGCGGTTGTTGCTGTAGTAGCCGTAACTATTTTTCAGGCGAGAAACAAGGATAAAGTAAAATTCCCTTTTTTGCTAATGTGGATAGTATTTCTGTTTTCGATAGTTCTTCATGTTATACCATCCAGTAAGGTGCATTATGCTTTTTACTTGTTAAATAATAGCAATCGTTCAGAATCATCAAGGGATTGGTATTATTATAGTTGGTACCTATACCATGAAGGTAAGTTTAACGAATCTCTTCAAGCAAATGATAGTGCATTGGTTGCTATAGTTAACTCTCAAATGAAGGCGAAGAATGATAGAAATGAAATGGATGAATTAAAGAAAGATTCAATAATTCTCACAAATAAACGGAAGGAACTCATAACCCATACCTGGAATGTTTTATATCCTGAATAACCATTTTGATACCACTCAATGAATAAAAAAGAAGAATCCCAAGAAATTAGAAAGAAGGCGAAAAGCAAGAGGCTGTTGCTTCTTATTCCTGTGCCATTTATGGTATACATGCAGAGTAGTAGATTTTAACAAAAGTGGGGGGGGAGAAATTCAATTCCCGTTGTGTATGTTAATTTTGAGGGTAGAGTAGTTGGGTTTCAGGTAACTAAGCGGGATGCTGATGAACTAAAATGTGCAATGCCTTTAAAAGACTACGATGCTACTATTTCAATAAAAAGGTCGCTGTTGAATACATTTGTTGTGGATAGCTATACGCTTAGAAAGAGGACAGATTCACTATAGAGCATTGGTTTAAATATCCAATCTACTCTTTCGATTTTTAATTTTTAATTCGTAATTCTTAATTGGTAATTACCAGCTTCCGCTAGCACCGCCGCCACCAAAGCCACCGCCTCCAAAACCACCGAAGCCGCCGCCACCACCACCAAAGCCACCACCGCCTCCGCCACCGAAGCCACGGCCACCGCTCATTAGTCCGGCACCAAGGCCCCATAAAAAGCCATTGCTGCCATAGGAGCCTCCGCTGCCGCCGCCTTTATTGCCCCGTAATACCGAGAAAATAATAATGATGACTATAAGCGCTAATATGAAATAAGCATTGCTATTGTCTTTACCCTGTGGCGCACCATCGCCTTTAAACTGCCCCGCTAAAGCTTGCATAACCGCAGTAGTTGCCTGGTCGAGTCCGGTATAATATTGTTGTTGTTTAAAATTAGGAGTAATGAACTGGTCAATTATTTTGCGTGCGGTAACATCGGGTATAGCTCCTTCAACACCTTTACCGGTTGCAATGTTAACGTGGTGCCCACCCATATCAATGGTAATAAGCACGCCATTATCTTTATGTTTACGGCCAATGCCCCAGGCATCGCCCAGCCTTGCAGCAAAGTTGGCAATGTCATCATCAACTTGCGGCATTATTACAATAGTTATCTGGGTTGATGTAGAATCGTTATAAGCTACCAGTTTGCTTTCCAGTTGTTGTGCTTCGCCGCCAGAAAGTACATTGGCAAAATCGTTCACCAAACGAGGTGGGTTAGGGGCTTTAGGCAGATCTTTATCTTGAATGTCCTTACCCTCTTGTGCAAAAACACAACTTGCCGAAAACACCAGCAACGAAACAAACAGCAATAAACTTTTTATATATGTTTTCACTTGCCGTGGTTTATTTTGTCAGCGTATCCTTTAGTATCATTCGGGTCGAAGGGGAAGGACTCTTTCAGCTTTTCGCCTACCTGTTTAATAGCCTCGCAAATACCATCAACTATTTTTCCTGCCTTAAACATATCTATCATCGTACTGCGCACACTTTCCCAAAAGTTGTCGGTTACTTTGGTATGTATACCCTCGTCGCCAACAATAGCAAACTTGCGGTCTTTAGTAGCTATATATATGAGTACACCGTTGCGGTGGTTCTTTTCGTGCAGTTGCAGATGATGAAACACCTCTACACCACGTTCGTATGAATCGCCTTCGCATTTCGATTCTACAAAAAAGCGTATCTCACCCGAAGTGGTATGTTCAGCTTCTTTAATAGCGCCAATAATGCGCGCTTCTTCGGCCCGGGTAAAGAATCGTTTGCGGAAAGGGAACATTATTAGAAGCTTACTTTAGGAACGTTTTCGGTACCGGCTTGTGCCTGGAAATAACCTTTTTGCGCGTAACCATACATGCCTGCCACTAAATTGTGCGGGAAGCTTTGTATGTAGGTATTGTAATCGTTAACGGCATCGTTAAAATCCTGGCGAGCCTTGGTAATGCGGTTCTCTGTACCTTCTTGCTGGGTTTGAAAATCGCGGAACGCTGCTGTTGTTTGCAGTTCAGGGTATTGTTCAGCTACAGCCATTAAACGGCCGAAAGAGCTTTTAAAAGCATCTTGTGCCTGTTGGAATTTCTGAATGCTTTCCGGTGTAAGTTTGCTTGCATCAACGGTTACGCTGGTGGCTTGTGCACGGGCGGCAATAACATCGGTAAGGGTTTGTTGTTCAAACTTTGCCGATCCTTTAATGGTTGCCATTACAGTACTGTACAAATCGGTACGGCGCTGGTACTGGGTCTCCACATTGCTCCACATTTGACTGGTTGCCTGGCTGCGGCTTACCATGCCATTGTATGGGCCAATAAATATTCCGAAAACTATAAGCAGTACTACTACTATTACTACTCCTAATGTTATTAAACGATTCATGATTAATGGTTTTTAATTTGGTGTTGCAAAGATAGGGTTAATTAATTGTGAGTGGTGAATTGTAAATGGTTAACGAAAAGGCATTCATAGTAACAGATAGGGGCTTTGCAGGGTTAACACAAGTTAACACTTTTTGTGTAGTATGTTTATTTAATATGTTGATTATCATTGTGTTGTGTGTTTTAGTGCCCTGATATGTGTTAACCATGTTAATCCTTATGTTTTACCGCGAAGGCGCTAAGACGGCATATCCGTCATTGCGAATCCGCGGGTTGGCGGATGTGGCAATCTCAATATTTCATTTTCAACATAGAACACACTAAGTTTCACAGAGCATTTGTTTTATAGGAAGACGGAATGTTAAAGGGTTTACTTTATTAACTCAGTAATAGAGATTCCTCACTGCATTTCATTTCGTTCGGAATGACATCCTGATTATAATTCAGGGAGGGAAGGGAGGCACGGGCGAAGCCCGCGCCTCCCTTCCCCTATAAAAATACAAAGGCCCTTGTCATCTCGAACGGAGTGAGAGATCTCTTTAGCCGTGACATAAGAAATTCGTATATTTACTTTGATATAAAGTCTTCAATAAGCCACTCAGTATATGAAAGATTATCAAACTACCCTATTAGGTTTTATTGAGAGCTTTCTTGCAAATAAGCTTGACGGCAATGCCTTTGATGAGGCCTTCAGTGAAATTTACGATTTTGAAGAACCTGATAATGGAATAGAGGGGAACTATCAGAATTACTTTGAATTAGTAAGAGCATATCTTACAAGGTTCACCTCTTTTCCTGATGATGTAAGAGAGTATCCCGGTTTTTATATGGATGAACCCACCTTAAAAGCGAAAATAATTGCCACCAAAGAAAATATATTTGATAACTGAAATGAAACTCCTCCTAACCTTGGTGATTTTCTTTTGTATATCGCTTGCTGCTTTTGGGCAGCAATACCCCGATAGTGGCTTTACGAATAAGGCTGAGGCGAAGAATTTAATGGTGAATGGGAAGAAGGAAGGGAAGTGGATCGAGTATTATATAGATGGTGCCGATATTGACCTTACAACAGATACTACTAATTCAGTGTTTTTTGTATTGACGGTTTACAAGGATGGACTTGAAGTAGGGATGCGAAGATGGTATTATAAAAGTGGGAAAATAGATGCCATTATAACTTATAAGGAGGGTAGACGAGATGGAATATATAAGGATTATTATGAGAATGGTAAGCTGAAAGCTTTGGATACCTATATAGATGGCCGGCTTAATGGGGTAAGTAAAAGTTATTACGAGAGCGGAAAGTTGAAGGGCAAGATTGTTTACATAGATGATACTGTACAAGAATGGACGAACTACGACGCAAACGGTAATGAAATAAAATGAGACTTCTCATAACCCTAATATTATTCTTTGGTTTATCGCTTGATGGTTTTGGGCAAGCCATACATTACAATATTAAAAAAATAGAATTCCACACCTCGCCCGGCGATTGGGAGGGCTGTGAGTTTGGGTTTGTTATATACCCTAACAGAACCGTAGAGTATAAAGCCGACAGCACTTATTGCAAGCCCATACTTGGTAAAAAGCAAACTATTAGTCAAGAGCGGTACGATAGCCTGATGCAAATGCTGGATGATAATAAGTTCCCTGAATATAAAAACAGGTATGGTTATGGTGTTGATTGTGGTATAAGTACTTTAACTATAAATTATAATAAAGGGAAGACAAAGAAAGTGACTATTATATGTGGCGATGAGCCCGAAGATCTTAAAAAGATACTTCTTTTACTTTACAGGCTGAAGGAAACGGAGCATTGGAAATAAAAGATAAGTGAGCCCAGTCAGTCACAATTACTCATCTATCGTTTTTTTTTTCAAGGAATTCGTGAGGGCTTCACCATCGTTCACCATTCACCATTCACAATTGTTTACAGCCTTCTCCTTAAAAGCTCAAAAATTGCATAGCCAATAAAAGCAAGGGTAATGGCAATAAGTATATTGGTAACGGTAAATATATCTTGCAATGCCCACACTAAACCATGTATACGCCCTTGCCCGGAGCGGTTATACTCGCCCATTAAAAGGTTAGAGAAGAAAAGAAAAACAATAGAGCCTACCTCGATGAGGGCTCTTACAAATGGGTTAATTCTTTTAGGACGTTGAAAAGCCATGTGTTTGTTTACTTCAAACAAATATACTTAGTTCAGGAATAACAGGTGCTCTTATCATGGCTAAAGCCCGAGTTCTGTGTTAATGTATAACCCCAGACTTAAGTCTGGGGTTAATAAATTAAGATACTATAGGCTTAAGCCATGATTAAAGGAATGATTATATTTACAATACATTAAAACCACTTTGAAAAGTAAAGAAATAGCATCTAAGTTATTGGCCGATAATGCAATCAGCAAGGAATCGTATGAGAGGATTGAGGTTGGTCGCTTGTCTGCTTTGTTCTCACTCAACTTTGAATTAAAGACACTGCTTTATTGCGGTGTGCTTTTGCTCAGTAGCGGAATAGGGGTGCTGGTCTATAAAAATATAGATACCATTGGCCACATGGCCATAATACTGTTTATCGCGGCCGTTTCTGCTGCTTGTTTTGTGTATTGCATGCGCAAGGCCAATAGCTATTCTAATAACAAAGTTGTTTCACCCGGAATACTGTTCGATTATATTCTACTGTTCGGTTGCCTCACTTTTGTTTCGTTCCTGGGGTATTTGCAATACGAGTATTCGGTATTTGGCAACCACAACGATTGGGTAGCGCTTACCTCAGCACTCTTGTTCTTTGCCTGTGCCTATTACTTCGATCATTTGGGGGTACTGTCCTTGGCTATAACAACTTTAGCTACTTATGTGGGTATTGCCATTACCCCTATAGAACTATTAAGAAGCAACGATTTTAACGGCGATGCAATCATCTATTCTGGTTTGTTGCTTGGCTTCGCACTTATTGGTTTATCGTGGGCATTGAATAAGCGAAGCATTAAAAAGCATTTTACCTATACCTATATCAACTTTGCATCGCACATGCTGTTTGTGTTTTGCCTGGCAGGCTTATTCAGGTTCAGCGGTGCTTTGTTCCCGCTTATCTTTTTCGGGCTTGTAGGCGTGGTTATATGGCAAGCTTTTTCTGAAAGGTCGTTTTACTTTTTACTCATTGCCATTTTGTACGGTTATATAGGTGTGTCGTACCTTGTTATCAATTTCTTGTTCATGTCAAACCACGGAGGTGATGCTGGCCTGTCTCTGGCCTTTCTCTATTTCATTTCTTCGTCAATAGGTATAATATTCTATTTGATCAGTTGTAGTAAAAAAATCAGACTCACCCCCGGCCCCCCTCTACCAGTAGAGAGGGGGGATGCCAATACCCCAAACCATGAGTGAGATAAAGAATAGAAGTATAACTGAAATTGCCCGTGGCTTACGGAGAAACTCCACCGAAGCAGAAGATAGGTTATGGAAAGAATTAAGGAACAGGAAATTGGATGGATTAAAGTCTCTTCGCCAACATCCACTCTTTTACTTCTCCTTAAAGAAACGTGATTATCTTTTCATTGCTGACTTTTATTGCGCTGAGAAGAGGCTTGTTATTGAATTAGATGGAAAGATACATGACTATACCAAAGAATATGACACTAATAGAGAAGCGGTAATGCATGGCCGGGATTTGAAAGTATTACGAATAAAAAATGAAGAACTTGAGAATATGAACAATGTATTAATAAAAATTAAAAAACATTGCTGATTCCTTTCCCCTCTCTATTTAATAGAGAGGGGTGCAGGGGTGAGTATACCCAAAGAATAATGCTGATCTATAACAAACAATGGCTCGATAATTTATCGATACGCAAAGCTGCAGAAGCCTGGGTAAAGTGTGGACGTATTTCTGTTGATGAGTACAATGCAATTGAAGCTAAATATCCATCGGGTTATAAGCCGCATGGTATAGGTGCGCGCATTGGGTTGTTTATTTTTGGTGTTATAATTGTTTCGAGCGCATCAGGTCTATTGTTTTTGTTTACAGGCTTTGCCCGCGAAGCAGGTATCGGTATACAAAACCTGTTGTTGGGTATTGCATGTTATATAATAGCCGAACATTATGTTAGGAACAAGAACCAATACCGTTCGGGTGTGGTAGATGCATTGCTCTATAGCGCAATTACTGCAATAGGGGTAGCGATTTTTATTATGCTAGATAGGTTGCGCGATGGCGACTATATAAAACCTGAGTTTTATTTGATGTTGCTAATACCGCTTATTGGTTTTGCAGCCATTCGGTTTGCCGATGCGTTTTTAACCCTTGTAGTATACGGACTTACCATCTGGCTGAACGCATTGCTTGTTTTAGAGTTTGGTAGTGTAGGGCAAATGATATTGCCGTTCGAATGCATGGCGCTGTCCGTTCTAATCTATTTCTGGGTGAAGAAACAAAAAGAAAATAAAACCTTAGAATATTATGCCCGTTGCTTGTGGATGATTGAAATGGCATCGGCGCTAACCTTTTACCTTGCCGGTAATTATATGGTAGTAAGGATGTTGAGCGAAGCTTTGCTTAATATGGAAGTTCAATCGGGAGAAGATATTCATCTGGCATTTTTCTTCTACTTGTATACTATTGCGGTTCCCATAGCTTATATATATGCGGGACTAAAGAATAAGAACAGGCTTTTGTTGCGCCTTGGGGTATTACTAATTGCAGCCGGTATATTATCTATAAAGTATTATCACCATGTGTTGCCACCCGAAACAGCTCTTATACTTGCGGGAGTTGCTTTAGTTGCTATTGCGTGGTTCAGTATAAAATACTTTAAGGTTCCGCGTAACGGTATTACCAGTGAACCCGATGAAAGCCTTACCCGTATGGATGCCATAAGTAATATTGCTTTCTCTGAGTTATTACAGCAAGGCCCTACACCGCCTGTCAACGATGTTGATTTTGGTGGTGGTAGTTTTGGTGGAGGCGGGGCATCGTCTGGGTTTTAGTGCCTTGGGTTTTCTTACGGGCTTTTTATAAGCCATAAATCCTTGGGCGTTACCCTCGTACCTCGGGTCGGGCTTTACGCTACAAGTCCTCGCTGCGCTGTGGGCTTTCCACTGCAATCCCTAACGCAAACTGCCGTTACTTATGACTTACGACTAATTGCTAACGACTGCAACGCACTGGCACGTGAGGTGAATAGAAACGATGAAAGGAAACTGACACATAGATGTAAATATTGTGCCAAATACCAAGTTAACCTAGTGTTAGCTTCTATTCAACACCATAAACAACTGCGAGGTATACTTATCACCAGTTTTAAAGAAATTATCGAGCTTACCATATTCTACAAAGCCAAGGCTTTTGTATAAGCCCTCAGCAGCTTTATTGCCATACACCAGGCTAAGGATGATCTGTTCAATAGCCGGATTCTCGAAGGCTTTATCTATAGTATGTTTTAACAATTGCTTGCCAATGCCTTTACCGGCATAAGCAGTATCTACAAACATTTGCACTACTTCGCCACGGTGGGCGGTCTTTATACGCGGTTCTCGTATAAAACCGCAGAGCCCAATTAAATTATTGTTTTCGGTAAATGCCCCATATGCAAAACTATCAGTATCAGTTCCTTTAATGGCTGGTAACAGTTTGGGGAATTTGTTCTCGGCCTCTTCTTTATAGGTATTACCAAAATTGTCGGGGTATTCCTTTAAGCAGCGTTGCCTAAGGGCGGTGTATTGGTTAAGGTCGGT
>JABDHI010000009.1 GCA_013285655.1 Bacteroidota bacterium | reverse complement strand
TTTACCGCGATAAAATGGTATCGAAAGGCGGGCCTGATGGTGGCGATGGCGGAAGAGGCGGACATATAATTTTAAAGGGTAACAAGCAGTTATGGACACTTGTGCATTTAAAATACCGAAAGCACATTATAGCAACCGATGGCGATCCGGGTTCGTACCAGTTAATGACAGGAGCTAACGGAAAGGATGAAATATTAGAAGTGCCTATTGGCACTATTGCCAGGGATGAAGTAACAGGCAAAGTAGATTTTGAAATTACAGAAGACGGAGAAGAACGTATTTTGGTAAAGGGTGGCCGCGGTGGTATGGGGAATAATCACTTTAAAAGCCCTACCCAACAAAACCCCCATTATGCACAACCGGGTGAACCGGGCTTTACCCTTTGGAAAATACTTGAATTAAAAATATTGGCCGACGTAGGATTGGTTGGTTTCCCCAATGCAGGTAAATCAACATTGCTATCGGTAGTATCTGCCGCTAAACCCGAAATTGCGAATTACCCTTTTACAACTTTAGTACCTAACCTCGGTATAGTAAAGGCATATGATAACTACTCTTTTGTAATGGCCGATATACCTGGTATTATTGAAGGAGCAAGTGAGGGCAAAGGACTTGGTCTGCGATTTTTACGACATATTGAACGGAACTCTTTATTGCTATTTATAGTATCCTGCGATGCACCTGATATATTAGGAGAATATAATACCCTGTTATCAGAGCTTGGAAAATTCAACCCGGCATTATTAGATAAGCGAAGGATATTGGCAGTATCGAAATGCGATATGACTGATAAAGAACTTCAGGAAGAACTTGAAAAAGACTTAATGAAGAAGGGCAAGAAGATATTAAAGAACATACCCGTTGTTTTCTTCTCATCGCTTAACCGCCAAGGGTTGGCCTTGCTGGTAGATACCATTTGGAAGAACCTGAACAACTACCCTATTAAATAGAAAAAGTCCCATATTACTATGGGACTTGGTGTATTGGGTAATAAGTTTACTAATTACTTAGCAAGCTTATTAGCTTTCTTCATCAGCTTCGACTTAAGGTTAGAAGCTTTATTCTTGTGGAATATGTTCTTCTTAGCGAGCTTATCAATTGAACCTAAAACCTTTGGAAGGTCTTTGTTCATTTCCGCTTTGGTTTCGGTGCTCCTTACTTCTTTTACAAGAGTACGAACAGTTTTAGCCTGGTAACGATTACGTAACCTTTTAGCTTCATTAGAACGGATACGTTTGATTGATGATTTGTGATTTGCCATGTTATTGGTTGATTAAGATTGTTTTACGCGTTCGCAATATTCCCCAGTGCGGGTGTCTATCCTTATTTTATCGCCAGTGTTTACAAAAAGCGGTACATATACTTCAGCACCAGTTTCAACCGTAGATGGTTTTAAGGTGTTGGTGGCAGTGTCTCCTTTTACGCCAGGTTCAGAATAAGTAACTTCAAGTTCTACAAATACCGGTGGTTCTGCAATAATAGGGGTGTCGCCTTCAAAAGCTACTTTCACCTCCATACCTTCTTTCAGGAATTGTGATCCTTTACCGAATAGTATTGCAGGCACGTGAACTTGTTCGTATGTTTCATTATCCATGCAAACGATAAAATCGTTCTCCTGGAAAATGTATTGTAATTGTTTGTATTCTACACGCACAGTTTCTACGCTTTCGCCAGACCTGAAGCGGTTTTCAACCAACTTACCGTTCTTTAAGTTCCTCATTTTAGCTTGGTAAAAAGCCCTGAGGTTACCCGGTGTGCGGTGTTGGTATTCAATAATAGAGCATAGCTCTCCGTTAAAACGGATCACTGTTCCTACGCCTATATCTCCTGTTGTTGCCATTCTCTAACAATAATTTTTAAGGGGTGCAAAGGTAGTAAATTATTTAATATACCTATCATTTTAGCCTATTATTGGCTATAAAACCCATTAATTCGAGGTTTGGGTATCTAAATTCCAGGCGCTTTCGGTAATAGGCTGTAACCCTTTAAAGTAATAGGTTTGGCCCCAGCTCCATACTTTACGTGTATAAATCCACCCATGGTTACCCTTAACCACAATACGCCTGGTTACTTCGCAGCCGGGTTCATCTATGTGCTCTTCAGTTGTTCCTTGTGGATATTTCATTGCAATAGAATCTTTTACATTAGAAGTGTCAGCAGGTGCCTGATTGTTAGCCGCCTGAGTGGCAAGTATATCTTTTATCTTAGCTATCTGATCCTTGGGCAAATTTTCTCCCGGTTCTAATGCTGAGGCTTGTTGGTATGCAGTTAAGGCATCCTTGTAATTCTTAGTTACGTATAATTGTGTGGCCTTATTAATAGCAACAGTGTAAGCTGCACTAACCTGATGGGGTGGAGTAGTGGATACATTCATACGGGTAATTGCAGCAAGCTGGTCCTTCGGGTATTTCTGATCGGGTTTAACATTACCTGCACCTGTATAAGCCGATTTAGCATCATCCCATTTCTTGGCTTTAAATGCTGCATCCGCAATTTTTATCAACGAATCATATTTTGTGTCCTGGGCTTTTTGCAAGGCAAGCGCTTTAGCAGCAGCCAGGTTTTTATCAATTAGGGCAATTTGATCCTGCGGATATTGTTCATCAGGTTTTACTTTTGATGCATTGATATAGGCAAGCTTTGCTTTACCAAGCACTTTTCTGTCAAATGCTCCGTCGGCAATTTTAATCAGTGAATCGTACTTGGTTTGCTGTGCCTTTTTCGCTGCTAATGATAGGGCATTCGCGGCCGCGGCCTTTTTAGCTGCTGCAATCGAATCAGCCGTCCGCTTTTGTTGAGCTTTTAATGCTGCAGCATCTGATAATGCTTTTTTAGCTGCTGCAATCGAATCGGCCTGATGTTGTTGTTTAGCTTTTAATGCGGCATCTGCCATCGCCTTTTTGGCAGCAGCTATAGAGTCAGAAGCTCTTTGTTTTTTAGATTTTAATGCCGCTTCACTTGCTGCTTTTTTTGCCGCTGCAATTGAGTCCGCTTCATGTTTCTGTTTAGCTTTCAAAGCAGCATCCGCCAACGCTTTTGCATCAGCAGCTTTCTTAGCATTCGCAATAGAATCTGCTATTCTTTGTTTCTTTGATTTTAGAGCATCGTTAGCCGCCGCTTTTTTAGCTGCTGCAATCGAATCGGCTTCATGCTGATGTTTAGCTTTAAGTGCAACTTCTGCGGCCGCCTTAGCATCACCCGCTTTCTTGGCATTGGCAATCGAATCGGCTTGATGTTGTTGTGTAGCCTTTAATGCTGCATCGGTTGCAGCTTTTTTTGCTGCTGCAATCGAATCGGCTGTGTGTTGTTTTTTCGATTTCAAAGCCTCATCTGCTGAAGCTTTCTTCGCATTCGCAATAGAGTCTGCATCATGCTGCTGTTTAGCTTTCAATGCTGCATCTGCTGCTGCCCTTGAGTCTGCCATCTTTTTTGCATTTGCTATGGAGTCGGCTATATGTTGCTTTTTAGATTTTAACGCATCTTCTGCCGCAGCCTTTTTAGCATTAGCAATAGAATCTGCATCGTGTTGTTGTTTTGTTTTTAATGCGGCATCGGCTGCTTTCTTTGCATTAGCAATTGAGTCAGCTTGATGTTGTTGTTTGGCTTTCAGTGCTGCATCTGCTGTGGCCTTCGCGTCCGCTGCTTTCTTCGCGTTGGCAATTGAGTCGGCCTGATGTTGTTGTTTTACTTTTAGTGCTGCATCGGCTGCTGCTTTAGCATCTGCAGCTTTCTTTGCATTAGCAATTGAATCTGCCTGATGTTGTTGCTTAGCTTTAAGTGCTGCATCTGCTGCCGCTTTCGCATCTGCAGCTTTTTTAGCATTTGCAATTGAATCTGCCTGATGTTGTTGCTTAGCTTTAAGTGCCGCATCTGCTGCCGCTTTCGCATCTGCAGCTTTTTTAGCATTTGCAATTGAATCTGCCTGGTGCTGTTGCTTAGCTTTAAGTGCTGCATCCGCCGCCGCTTTCGCATCTGCAGCTTTCTTTGCATTCGCAATCGAATCTGCTTGATGTTGTTGCTTGGCTTTTAACGCTGCTGCGTCTGCTGCTGCTTTTGCATCAGCAGCTTTCTTAGCGTTAGCAATCGAGTCTGCTTGATGTTGCTGTTTAGCTTTTAATGCAGCATCTGCCGCTGCCTTCGCATCTGCCGCTTTCTTAGCTTGTGCTGCCTGGGCATCTGATGCTGCTTGCTGCTTATTTTTTGCAATAGTGGCAATCTGGTCCTTCGGATATTGTTCTCCTGGTTTTAATGCCGAAGCTGCCTGATAGTCCGCAACTGCATTGTCATAATCTTTCGACTGGTATTCGCCGTCAGCTTTTGATATTGCTTTTTTGTATTGCGCATCAATTTCTTTCGCCTTCGATTCAGCATCCTTACGGGCTGCTTCAATCTTATCTAATAATCCTTGTATCGATTGGTGATAGGCATCGTCCGATACAAAATCTCCTACTTTATCGTAGGTGTTATCGTACGCAATTTTGCCAATAGGTTGCATTAATACCTTATCAATATCTGTTCCGGGTACTTCCGGGAAAAGATCTATATCTATCGGGAAATCTGAGAATGGGTTCTTGGCCCTATCGGCTGGAACATTTTTGGTATTAAACTCGATGCGCTTGGTAATAAAGCCGGGCTTGGTATAAGTAACCATGTAATCTACACCCAGCTCAAGACTTAGCTCGTATTTTCCGTTTACGGATGTTACTGAAGTCAGAGGACTGCCGTTAGCATATAATGATACAATTGCACCGGGTAATTTCTTGTTATTTTCTGTAATGTTTCCATATACGCGAATAGTGCCCTGCTGAGAGAAAGCAAGCAGAGGTAATAGCAACACAAAATACGCCGTTAACCAACGGGTAAATGTACTGGCACCCTTTAACTTAGCTATAATATTCCCTCTGAGCAAAATTCGATGTATTTTTACACAAAATAATTGACTAATATAACCCACAAAAATATGAATTATAGTCATTGGGAATACGATTCCTATTTTAATTCAATCGATTTGGCCATTGTAGGCGGGGGCATTGTCGGGCTTAACGCTGCCATTGAGGTTAAGCGCTTAAACCCTTCACTAAAAGTAATGGTGCTGGAAAAAGGCGTAGTACTTATGGGGGCTAGTTTGCGTAATGCCGGATTTGCTTGTTTTGGTTCTCCGTCTGAACTATTGGATGACTTGAAAACCCGTTCGGCGGAAGACGTTTTTAAGTTAGTAGAAAAGCGCTGGAAGGGATTATTAGCACTTAGGGCTATTGTCGGGGATAAGAATATGGAGTATGAACCATTGGGAGGATATGAAACATTCGATACCGAAGAGTCTTTTAATGAAAGTAAAGATGCCATAAGCGGATTTAATAAAGAAATAAGCCAGATTACAGGTGAAAAGGAAACCTATAAGGTTTGCGATGAGAAGATAAACGATTTTGGTATGAAGGGTTTTACTCACATGATAGTGAACAAATGCGAGGCCCAGATAAATACCGGTAAAATGGTGCGCACCTTAACGGCTAAAGCGGCTGAGTCGGGTGTTATATTGATGAATGGTATTGAGTTAAAAGAGTATAAAGAAGAAAATGGAAGTGTTCACTTAATAACCAATTGGCAGAATTTTAACGTAAAACATTTACTTTTTGCAACCAATGCCTATACTTCATCTATTCTTAAAGAAGTAAAGGTTAAACCTGCCCGCGCACAGGTTTTAATTACCACGCCAATAAATGGATTAAAACTTAAGGGCACTTTCCATTATGATAAGGGATATTACTATTTCCGTAATGTGGGTGAAAGAGTTTTGTTCGGCGGCGGCAGAAACCTTGATTTTGATGGGGAGACCACCACAGAGCTAGAAACCACTCAACGAATACAAGCGGTATTAGAAACTTTGCTTAAAGAAAGAATAGTGCCTGGGCAGAAATACGAAATAGAACGCCGTTGGAGTGGTATAATGGGGATAGGCGATGGGGATAAGTCGCCTATAATTAAAAATGTATCAGATAGGGTGCATTGCGCGGTAAGGTTAGGCGGAATGGGAGTGGCCATTGGTACCCTGGTAGGTAAAGAAGCCGCAGCAATGGTGCTGGAAAAATTATAAAACCAGATTTACTAAAAATAAAAAACCCCGCATATGCGGGGTTTTTTATGTGCATTATATTATAAACTACTATTGAATAGCAGCTTTGAAGTCAGCATCTTTCTGGAACTTGATGAACTCACAATCTGATTGAGCTTGTGTCTTCAACGAAGCATCTTTGTTGATAGCTGCTTTTAATTGGTTAACCATATCATTCTTGTCGCCGTTACGAGCTGCAATAACTGCCCTTAAGTAAGAAACCCAAGCGTTATCTAAGCCAGAAGCATCAAGTGTTGACTTAGCGCCAGCGTTATCGTTGTTTAAAAGCTTAGCAAGAGCAGTGTTGAATGTGTTGAAGCTACCCATGCTGCCAACTGCGCCAGCATAGTCACCCATTTGTATATCAAGTATACCCATGTTGTAGTTAGCCTCAGGTGTGCCTGCTTTCTTAAAGTCATCCATAGCGGTCTTACGATCGCCTTTCCAACGAGCTACAACACCCATGTTGTTCATAACAGCAGTGTTGGTTGGTGCAAGTTGAGAAGCTTTCTGGAATTCAGCAGCTGCATCAGAAGACTTGTTTTGCATCATTTCAACATATCCAACATTGTTAGCACATCTCCAGTCATTTGGATTTTGCTTTTCAGCAGCCTGGTAAATGCTTAACTTTTGGTTCATGTCGGTTGTAAGAGTAGCAGCATACAATAATTCTTCAACTGAAAGACTGTCAGAATGCGAAGTAGCCAATTGGCTGATCTGTGCATCGGTACGGCTCATCTTTTCAGCATTAACTTGTATGATAGCTCTTCTTAATTTAGGAAGAATATGATCAGCTAATTCAGAATAGGTCTTAGACATATTCTTGATTTCTTTCATTCTTTGATCGTGATCGGTGTACATAGAAAGCACGCGGATGATAAGATCCTTGTCTTTTATGTCAGAAGCTTGAACAGCGTTCTTAAAGCCATCCCAGTCCATTCCGGTTGTGCCGGTATGGTAGAAACCATCTTCAGCGCCGAACTTGGTATCCATCTTTTTGCTTTCCATTTCTTTGAAGATACCTTTCATAGCTGTGATAGCTGATTTAGCGCGATCTTCAGCAAGGTGTTGGTTCATGTCGGTTTCGCCATCAGGTGATGCATAAGCCGATACATTGATACCGTCAAATTTCCATCCTGCTTTAACTCCGCCTTCAACGAAATCGATAAACTTCTTCATTTCTTCGCTCTTCATTTCAGCCGGACGAACGTTTGCCTGACTGATAGCGTAGTAAATGTGGGTTGTATCCATTTCCGGAATCATCTTCTGGAAGTTGTCCTTTGCCATCATCAGCTTATCGTCGTTTTGTACCAACAATGCTGTAGCAATGGTTCCATTAGCAATTTTCATTGCAGGGAAATCCTTCTTATTGTTAACTATAGTAGCCTTTATAACCAATGAGTCCATTTTCATGTCTGGGGTATAAGCAACCTTCTTATTGTAGGTAATGCTTCCGCCTTGCTTGTAATTGATCTTGGTGCCAGTACCGGTAGCGCTTTCTCCAACCAGAGTAACTGGGTCGAGAGCTTGTTCCTTACCGCCTGCTAACTTAAGAGTAGGGGTAACGGTTACTACCGCTTTTTTGTTGAAATATTCAGCTGGGTATTTTGCAGAAATGTTAATAGCAACGCTGTCACCATTGTCCTGTAAAGGATTAGGGGTTACAGAATAGCTAATTTGGCTGGCATTCTTGATCATTTTAGAAAGGCCATTACAACCTGCAACGCCTATACCTGCAATGCACAATGCAGACAAGACTTGAAACTGTTGTTTTCTCATGGATTAGTTTTGTAATTATTTGTTATAAACTGCGTGCAATATTAACAAAATTTAATTTACACAATAGATAAATAACTAAGTAGATGTTAAAAAGATATGAAACAAATCATTAACAATGAGTTATAACGTTACAGGTCGCTCTATTTAAAGGCTTTATTATGTAAACAGAATGTGTACTTTTAGCGTCTAAATAGGAGTGGTTAATGAAAATATTGAATGCCGAACAGTTGCATGCAGCAGATGCTTTTACAATAGAAAATGAACCCATTTCTTCGGTAGATTTAATGGAAAGGGCAGCAACTGCATGCTTTAACTGGATAACCGAGCATTTTACGGGCGAACTGCACTTTACTGTGGTATGTGGTATGGGTAATAACGGGGGAGATGGGCTTGCCCTGAGCAGGCTTTTACATACCAATGGCTATAGTGTTGATGTATTAATTGTTCCTTATTTTAACAAAGCATCGGCTGATTATACCGAGAACAGGAAAAAGCTCGAGACCTTGGCTGGTATAAAAGTTAAAGAAATTACCGGCCCTGATGATATTACCGTTGCCACTGATAAACCTACTATTATAATAGATGCCATTTTAGGTACTGGCATATCTAAACAAGTAGGTGGTAAGTTGGCAGAGGTTATTCAAAAAATAAATGCATTGCATTGTGCAGTTGTGGCTATAGATGTTCCTTCAGGGCTTATGGTGGAAGATAATTCAGCTAACGACCATAAGAATGTGATAAATGCCAATGCTACCTTAACCTTTGAAGCGCCTAAGCTTTCCTTTTTATTTGCAGAAAATGTACAGCATGTAGGCGATTTTTATGTGCTCGACATAGGGATTAATAAAGCATTCATCGCATCTCAAAAATCGCTTAATTATTATGTTACCCGCGAAATGATTGCGCCACTTATTAAGCACAGGTCCAAGTTTTCGCATAAAGGTAATTACGGGCATGCGCTTTTGGTTGCAGGTTCGTATGGTAAAATGGGTGCTGCTGTATTAGCAGCCAAGTCGTGCCTTCGTTCTGGTGTGGGATTGCTGACAGTACATGTCCCTAAATGTGGGTACACTATTTTGCAAAGCACAGTACCCGAAGCTATGGTAAGTGTTGATGAAGATGAAAAAGAAATATCAAGCATAAAAGATATTGCTCAATACAATGTAATAGGTATTGGCCCTGGTATCGGAACGGGTAAAGCTACCCAACAGCTTATAAAGATTTTAATACAAGCAAAGTTACCAATGGTAATTGATGCAGATGCATTAAACATACTTTCCGAGAATAAAACCTGGTTGGCATTCTTACCAAAAGGTTGCATTTTTACTCCGCACCCGGGCGAGTTTGCAAGGCTGGTTGGTAAAACATCATCGGCCTATGATGCTTATACGTTACAAAAAGAGTTTGCCGTAAAGTACGGTGTGTACTTAGTATTAAAAGGTGCACATACTGCTATTGCAACTCCTGAAGGAGAAGTTTATTTCAATTCTACCGGTAATCCGGGTATGGCAACGGGTGGTAGTGGCGATACACTTACCGGAATAATTACCGGCTTATTGGCACAAGGGTATAGCTCAAAGCAAGCAGCTTTGTTAGGTGTATACATTCATGGGCTTGCAGGCGATATTGCCGCGCATGAAGTGGGTGAAGGCTCATTAATTGCCGAAGACATTACTAATTGTCTTGGTCATGCCTTTAAAGAAAAGAAGGCTTAAACTATTCCTTTACCTTGCCTAATTATTACAGGCTCTTGCCCTGTGCAATCTATAATAGTTGATTCTTCATTGTTACCGTAACCACCATTTATAACGGCATCTACTTTATCCTGGTAATGATCGAATATTTCATCAGGGTCAGTCGGGAATTTGGTTATCTCATCATCATCGTGTAATGATGTCGATACAATTGGTCCGCCCAGTTTTTCAGCAAGGCCAAGTATAACGGGATTGCTGGGGATACGTATGCCGACTGTCTTTCTTCGGCTGCTCATCATCCGTATTATGTTACTGTTTGCTTCTAAAATAAAAGTGAATGGGCCTGGCAGGCAACGCTTCATTAACTTATATACCGAAGTATTCATAGGGCGGGTATACTCAGTAATGTGGCCCAAGTCGTGAACGATCAACGAGAATACTGCTTTGTCAACACGAATGCCTTTTATTTTAGCCATACGCTCAATGGCTTTGGGTTGCATAATACTACAACCCATAGCATATATAGTATCGGTAGGGTAAATTACTACTCCACCTTCCTTCATAATATTTGCAGCATGTACAAGTTTTTGCTCGTCCAGATGCTCAGGGAATATGGATAATAGTTTAGACATCTATAATCAATTAATAAGTTCCATTCCATTTTCTCAAGAACCACTCTATGCTTACTAAAGCGAGTAATGCAAAGAAGACCCACTTTAAATCAATAAGTGGTGAGTACGATACATGAGAATAAATAACAGGTTTTATATCATCACGGCTTTCGAGTAACTTAGGTAATTCTTCAATTTGATTCGGGAAAAGCATTTTGCCCGAATGCTCACTTGCCAATTGATAGAGCAGGTGATGGTCCGCAATAGTATGTGTAAGTTCTAGTTGCACGGGCGTAATATTAAATTCTCCTTTCTTGGTATAAAGTTCGGTGCCAACCTTTACACTTGCTTCAAAACTATACATACCTGCTTGTAACTGTCCTGCATTTAAATGATAGGCATTTGATGTGCGGTTGAATGTGAAGGAGAATTTCTTGCCATCGGAATTTGTGATAGTAATATTTACTTCAGGATCGTTTATTAGCTGATAACTTGGGTTGTAAAGCTCAGCATCCATTTCAATTGCCTCATCTTCCTTAAAGCTATTAGGGCTATGTATTCGGAAGAAGCTCTTGTCATCTTTTACAGCTAGGTACTGAACGATCTTGGTGATTAGTTCATCAAATACCTTGTGGTCTTTATGGGCTAAGTAGTCTTGCAGCTTCCACCGGAAGATGCCTTCGCCGGATATAATACAAAGCTTGGCATTACCTGAAGAGTTAAATGCAATCAACGGATAACTGGTGGTAACGCTCTGTATCTTCTGATACATCAATACATTTAAAGAAGGGCTGATAAGATAATTGGTGCCAAATGGGGCAGATACGGCCGGCAATTGACTGATAAAGCTCTTTAGATCATCACTTAAAGTAAATAACGAAAAGTTATTGGACTGTGCTGCTTCAGCATCACTCATTCTGTTTCCATAGCTGCTGATCTTTAATCCAGTGTTTAGTTGATTAAAAGCAGATAAGTTTGACTGACTACCCAAAATGTAAACAACAGGAAGGTTGAGTTTATCAATATTCTGTAATACCGGGGTAATGGCATTGTTTGTTGACGGTAGTTGGTTGAGTATTACCAAGCAATATTTGTTCAAGCTTCCCTGGAATTTATCCGGAGTAAATGTTTCTGCTTCAAAACCATCGGTGTTGTTTATACTTTCCGTTATGGCAGCCACATCGGGGTGCGGAGCAGATAATATAAGTATGTGTTGTTTTTGATCGAGCACATGTATATACACATCTTGTTTGTTGTTGGTAAGGTTCTCTTCGCCCGCAACAGGATCTATTTTTACTATATAATGTTTTAAGCCTGCTGTTTTAGCGGTTAGTTGTACAGGCACACTCAAGTGAAATTGTTGTGACGAAAATGTAAGCGGTTTGGTGAGGAGTTTGTCTTCTTTACCATCATGTAATTCACTTACCGTAAGTGTCGAAGTTTTACCTTCCAGTTTTTGAGCATCTAATACA
The DNA here is from genome assembly GCA_013285655.1 of Bacteroidota bacterium. GTDB lineage: Bacteria > Bacteroidota > Bacteroidia > JABEUT01 > JABEUT01 > JABEUT01. The sequence continues at coordinate 47,523 of JABDHI010000009.1, read as the reverse complement.
ACTTGTAAAGGAAATGTATTGCCAAGGAATGCAGTTGGGTTATGATCAACCTTGGTCACAATGGCATCTCGGGTAATAGTAGTATCGCCTTCAGCAATGGTATAAATATTGCTTTTTAAAGAGCGGGCTGCATACACAGGGTTAAAGCCTTTATTGTAAATACCATCTGATGCCACAATAACTGCGCCTATATTCTTTCCATAATATCGTTTGGTTATAGCATCAAACAAAGAAGAAATATCGGTTTCTTTTTCGTTATAGAGGTAGTTCATACTATCAGCAACCTCATTGCCGAATGACATTACACGCACATCGTACTTTGATGATAGTTGGTTTATGGTTTTATCCCAACTAGCAGGGTAGGTGTGTTTGTAAAGTGCAGAATCTTTACCCGACGCAATAGATGCTGAATTATCGTGCGCAATTATTATAATAGGTTTTTCTACTGTGTTCTTTGAACTTCGTATTAAAGGAGAAAGAACTAAGAAAACCAGAAACATTACCAATAAAAAACGTAAAGCAGTAAGCGCCCACCTTAAAATAGGGTTCAACTCTGCTGTACGGGCATCTTTATAATAAAAGCCTGCGGCATATACTGCCCCTGCCAGTGGGCAGAGTAGTAAGAGCCATGCAGAATATGCTATGCTAAACGACAATTTATTTCAATTACTAGGTAAGCATCCCTCCGCAAACTTGTATTACTTGTCCGGTAATATAAGTCGACCAGTCAGAAGCAAGGAAAGCAACTGCGCCTGCCACATCATCGGCAGTGCCTCCACGTTTAAGCGGTATTGATTCTCTCCACTGTGCCACTACTTTTTCATCTAATGCTCCTGTCATTTCGGTTTCAATAAATCCCGGAGCAACAGCATTACAACGAATATTACGTGAGCCTAATTCAAGAGCAATTGATTTGGTGAACCCAATAATACCTGCTTTTGAAGCTGCATAATTCGATTGGCCGGCGTTACCACGTATACCAACTACCGATGTAATATTGATAATAGAACCCTTGCGTTCTTTTAACATAGGGCGCTGTATAGCTTTGGTTAAGTTAAAAACCGACTTAAGGTTAGCTTTAATAACTGCATCAAACTGTTCCTCGCTCATACGCATGAGTAAACCGTCTTTGGTAATACCTGCGTTGTTCACTAATGTGTCAATCTTTCCAAAGTCAGCTAATACATCGGTTACTAATTGTTCAGCGGCTTTATAATCAGCAGCATCAGAATGGTATGCTTTTGCTTTTACGCCTTTAGCTGCAATCTCAGCTTCCAGTTCTTTTGCCTTAGCTTCCGACGACAAATAGGTAAATGCCACATTGGCACCTTGTTCAGCTAGTTTTAAAGCAATTCCTCTTCCTATTCCTCTAGAGGCTCCTGTAACTATTACGGTTTGATTTTGTAATAACTTCATAGTAATTATTTGGTTACACGGCAAATCAAATATTTGCCTATTTTTGGTTGTCAAAAATAGCATAAAAAGAGCCCATCGTATGAAAAAATATTATGTCTTATTGGTATGTGTAGTTTTCTTCTCGCTTGCTAAGGCGCAAAGCTTCGAAATTGGAGCTCGTTATCTGGCCACAAGTAACTGGTTCTTCAACTCAAACGTAACCAATTCGGGGGGTGGGCCAAACTCTACTTCTGAAAGTTATAATGCTGCATATTCCTATACTTATGGCTTGCATTTAGCATATAATTTTACCGACCATACCGGTATTGAGGCGAACATAATGCTTGCTTCATTATCTCAAAACTATAGTGGTACATTTTCACAAACTCCGGGCCAACTTACTACAGGATTATACTATTACCCGGGGGCTGATTATAGTTCTACAACAACTCTTAATACCTTGCAAATACCTGTAATGTTCCGCTTCTTATCGGGCAATGGTGCGTATGCCGAAATTGGCCCTCAAGTTGAGATATTAAGCGATGCGAATTATAGTGCAACTTATAAAGAAGGCCCTGTTTCATCATATAGCTCAAATGTAAAGCAGTATTACCCTTCTACTTATTTTTCCGGCGTACTTGCTTTTGGTAATAACATCAGGTTATCGCATTCTTTCTTTTTTAACATTAACCTTCGCCTTATATACGACTTTACCGACTTGAAGGGTGTTGACGCACTCGGACAGAATATGAAAGACCCAAGTCTTTACCAAAGTGGTAACATACACCAAATGTACGGAAGTTATGCTGCTACCAATGCTGTTTCGGCTGCATTTGGTATAGGCTTTGTTTACCGTATTGGTCACGATTTTTAAACCAATTTTACTATGAAATTTACTCAGATACCTTACGAGCGTCCTGATATAGACTCGTTGAGCAAGCGCATGAATGCACTTATTCAGGAGTTTAACGACGCTAATGAACAGAAACAGATTGAGGCGATAACGGAGATCAATAAGCTTCGCAATCATTTCGAAACCATGTATTCGTTTGCCAGCATACGCTATACACAAGATACTTCGAATGCACAGAATCAGGCTGAGCAGGACTTTTTCGATAATAACGAACCGGCTTATACCGGGCTAGTAACTGCATTCTACAGAGCGCTTACCCAATCGAAGTACAGGAAGCAATTAGAGGCAAAGTTTGGAAAGCAGTTATTTAGTATAGCTGAAATGAAGCTGAAAACATTTTCGCCAGAAGTAGAAGCCGACCTGGTTTTAGAAAATCAATTGGGCAGTGAGTATACTAAGCTTATTGCTTCGGCTCATATTCAGTTCGATGGAAAGGAGTTGAGTCTTTCAGAGCTTTCACCTTACCTCAGTTCATTCGATAGAGATATTCGTAAGAACGCCAATATTGCCAAATACAAATTCTTTACTGAAAAGACTGCTGACCTTGACCGTATCTACGATGGGTTAGTGAAGCAACGTACCAAAATTGCAAAAAAACTTGGCTTTAATTCGTTTACCGAATTGGCGTACATGCGCTTAATGCGCAGTGATTATAATGCTGATATGGTAAAGAATTACCGTGAGCAAATACGTAAATATGTTGTACCACTGGTTACCGAATTAAAAACCAAACAAGCAAAACGCTTGGGTTTAGATAAGCTAAAGTATTACGACGAAGCCCTTTTATTCAAGACAGGTAACGCACGTCCTAAGGGTGATGAGAAGTGGATGTTGAGCAAGGCAAAACAAATGTATGATGAACTTTCGCCACGCACTTCGGAGTTCTTTAAGTACATGATGGATAACGAATTGATGGACTTAGTATCGAGAAAGAATAAGGCAGCAGGCGGGTATTGCACCTTTTTAAATGATTACAAGAGCCCATTTATATTTGCCAACTTTAATGGCACCATGCACGACGTAACAGTGCTAACCCACGAAGCGGGCCATGCATTCCAAGGGTATTCAAGCCGGGAGTATTCAGTGCCTGAATATTATTTCCCTACATACGAAGCTTGTGAAATACATTCTATGAGCATGGAGTTTTTGACCTGGCCATGGATGAAATTATTCTTTGAAGAAGGAACCGACAAATTCTTGTTCGAGCACTTGTGTGGCGCATTGCAGTTTCTGCCATATGGTGTAACTGTTGATGAGTACCAGCACTGGGTATATGATAATCCGGATGCAACCCCTGCCGAAAGGAAAACACAATGGAGGAATATCGAAAAGAAATATCTGCCACACCGCGATTATGAAGATAATGCATTCCTGAATGAAGGTGGTTTTTGGCAACAACAGGGCCATATTTTCCAAAGTCCTTTCTATTATATCGATTATACATTGGCACAAGTATGTGCTTTACAATTCTGGAAACGTTCAAACGAAGATCGCAAACAAGCCTTGGTAGATTACCAGGAATTATGCAATGCAGGCGGAAGTCAATCGTTCTTAGAGTTGGTAAAACTGGCTAAGCTTACTTCGCCTTTTAAGGATGGATGTTTGGAAGGCGTTACTGCTGAAGCAGGTAAGTGGATACGCTCTATTAACGACAGCAGCCTGAACTAAATAGCCTCGGCTACTATAAAGGTACTGCCTCCTACAAAAACAAGGTCGTCTTGTGTTGCATTTTTCTGTGCCGCATCTAATGCTACTTTAACTGTAGCATAGCAATTGCCGTGCAAATTGTAGTTGGCAGCAATGGTTGCTAATTCCGTTTCGGGAAGTGCCCTCGGAATATTTGCCTTGCAAAAATAATAGGTAGCATCTTTAGGTAGCAACGCCAGAACTTTATTAGGTTCTTTATCATTCACAACGCCAATGACAAAATGAAGGTGTTTGTATTTAACGGTTGCTAGTTGTTTGATTACTTCTTTTATTCCGGCTTCGTTATGGCCTGTGTCAGCAATAGTAAGTGGGGAAGTAGAGATGGTTTGCCATCTGCCCAAAAGCCCCGTTTGTGTTATTACTTTAGCAACACCCTGCTTTATATTCTCTTGACTTATTTTATATCCTGCATTGTTCAGTATATCAACAATTGCAATTACAGTACAAATATTTTTCTGCTGATATATTCCGTTTAATTCTGAGTATAATTCTGTAAAATGCGGCTTGCCATTTTTTGTAATGTCCATTACAAGGTAAGGCGTATTGCCTTTACTGAGTGTGTGTACATTGCTAACACTGTAAATACTGTCAGCAAAGTAAATAGGGCAGTTCAGCTCTTTTGCTTTAGCCTCGAATACCGGTTTTGTTTCGCTTTGTGTTTCACCAATTACCACCGGCTTGCCTGGTTTAATAATACCAGCTTTTTCGACCGCTATCTTGGGTAAGGTATCGCCCAATAAAGCAACATGGTCAAAGCTAATATTTGTAATAACAGAAACTATAGGGTCAACAATATTGGTAGAATCTAATCTGCCACCAAGCCCGGTTTCAATAACAGCTATTTCGCATTTCTCTTTTGCAAAATACCAGAACGTCATAGCTACGCTTAATTCAAAAAAAGAGCAATCCATTTGTTCAATGAGTTCTTTGTTTGAATTCACAAAGTCAACTACATCTTTTTCCGGCATGGGTATGCCATTAAGTTTTATGCGGTCCCTAAAGTCTTTTAAATGTGGTGAAGTGTGTAGCCCTACATTTTTATAGCCTGCACTTTGTAGTATAGATGCGAGATAATGAGAAGTAGAGCCTTTGCCGTTGGTACCTGCAATATGTATTACAGGAAACTTGGTTTGAGGATTCCCTAGTGCATTACAGAGTTTAATAATATTATCCAATCCGCCTTTGTAGGCAATGCTACCAACCCTTTGAAAGATAGGTAGGCGTTTATACAGGTAGTCTAATACTTCGCTGTATGTTTTCATACGAATGGCTTATCTGAAAATACCAGTGAATTTTTCTCCCGCGGTATTTATCCAACCACGGAACATTGAATTGGTATTGAACGGTGCTGATATATTTCCTTGTGCATCTATAGCAACTAGTCCGCCTTCGCCACCAAGCAATGCTACCTTTTTCAATACTTCAGCAGTAGCTTGTGCAATGGTAAGCCCCTTGTATTCCATAAGGGCCGATATATCATAGGCCACCACATTGCGGATGAAATATTCACCTTCGCCGGTGCATGATACTGCACAGGTTTTGTTGTTGGCATATGTACCCGCACCAATAATTGGTGAATCACCTACACGGCCGAATTTTTTGTTGTTAATACCACCGGTCGATGTAGCTGCTGCAATATTTCCTTGACTATCTAATGCTACACAACCAACTGTACCGTGTTTCTTGGTCCCTTCTGGTATACCATCACCGGCCCACGAATTAATGCTATCGTTGTCTTTTGTTGCTAGCCATTGTTTATGTCTGTTATCGTCGTAAAAGTATGATGGGTCCACAATTTCAAGGCCTGCTTCTTTGGCAAATTTCTCCGCGCCTGTACTTGCTAATAAAACGTGTTTCGATTTTTCCATTATAGCACGTGCTGCTGAAATAGGGTTGCGCACCGTATGTACTTCTGCAATAGCGCCCGCTCTCAAATTTTTGCCATTCATAATGGCAGCATCCATTTCGTTTATTCCATCGCTATTAAATACTGAACCTTTACCTGCGTTAAATAATGGACTGTCTTCTAATACACGCACTGCTGCTTCTACCGCATCAATAGCCGTACCCTCTTTGCTTAATATATTGTACCCAGCCTGCAGAGCTTCTGAAAGTTTATCGTTAAATTCTTTTTCTTTTTCAGCGGTAACTGTGCCTGTCATCAGGCTGCCTGCACCACCGTGTATCGCTATCGCGTAATTTCCCATAAATATGCTAAAAGGAGATAATTTATAAGCCTGTCAAAAGTATGAAATTTTATGGCTATAGATTTGTATTTTCGTGGGGTGAAAAAAATATTTCTCCCCTTTCAGTACCTGCAATATTTAATGCGCGCTAAAACGCTGCATGGTACTCATTCTGCTTTTGTGTATGAGTTTTATCAAAAGGTTATTGATGGCGACCACGAGTATTACGATTTCGCTCCAATTGAGCACCTTAGGTCCATGTTAATACAGTCTGACGAAGAGATCAATGTGGTTGATTTTGGAGCGGGTGTAGTAGGAAGTACTAAAAGAAAAGTAAGCGATATTATTTCAAAGTCTGCTATACCTACTAAACAAGGACGAGTATTGTTCCGTCTGGCAAATTTTATGCAACCCAAGACCATGCTGGAAATAGGTACATCGCTAGGTATTAGTACGCTGTACCAAGCCAAGGCTTGTCCTAAGGCTAACTTTATAACTATGGAAGGCAGCCCCGAAACAGCAAAGCTGGCATCTAAGAATTTTCAACTGCTTAAGGCAACCAATATAAAACAGGTAACAGGTAATTTCGACGAGACTCTACCACAAGTATTAAAGACTATCATTTCACTCGATTATGTGTTCTTCGACGGCAACCATAAAAAAGAGCCTACCCTCAATTACTTTAAGCAGTGCCTGCCATTGGCTGCCGATAACTGCGTTTTTATATTGGATGATATACGATGGTCGCCTGGGATGTATAGTGCCTGGCAGCAGATTATTAAAGAACCGAATGCTACCGTAACTATCGATCTTTTCTCCTTTGGCCTGGTATTCTTCCGAAAAGGGCAGGTAAAGCAACACTTTACGCTTAAGTATTAAGCAATTGCGCCCTTTTGGTATATTCGCATATAATTAGAGGCTATGGAAAAGATAATTGAACTTATCGGAATAAGTAAAGTCTATAAAATGGGTGTAGAGACCATTAACGCTCTGCATTCTGTTAGCCTCACCATTTGCAAGAATGAATACGTTGCCTTAATGGGCCCTTCGGGTTCTGGTAAATCTACTTTAATGAACGTGCTTGGTTGCCTCGATACTCCAACCAGTGGACAATACATATTAAATGGTATTTCGGTTGATAAGATGCTAGATAACGACTTGGCCGATGTGCGAAATAAGCAAATCGGTTTTGTGTTCCAAACCTTTAACCTGTTGCCACGTTCTACAGCATTAGATAATGTGATGCTGCCTATGATATATGCAGGTACTACCAAACAACAGCGCAAACAAAGGGCGGAAGAGGTATTGCAGCAAGTCGGACTTAAAGGCCGTATGATGCACAAACCAAACGAACTATCGGGCGGACAACGCCAGCGTGTAGCGGTTGCCCGTGCATTGGTTAACCGTCCTGCTATTATTCTGGCCGATGAACCTACAGGTAATCTCGATTCTAAAACCTCGGTGGAAATTATGGGCCTGTTTGAGGATATCCATAAAAAAGGAAATACAATAGTCCTGGTTACACACGAAGAAGATATTGCTCGATATGCTCACCGTATCATCCGCTTGAAGGATGGTGGTATCGAATCTGACGAGATCAATGCTAACCCGGTCTTGGCGAATGCTAATTAGTTTTTTGTCATTCTGAGCGGAGCGAAGAATCTATTCTTTTCCAATTTTAACTGCAATTTGGGCGTTCCCCTCGTGCCTCGGGTCGGGTTATCCGCTACAAGTCCTCGCTGTGCTCCGGGCTTTCCGCTGCTATCCCTAACGCAAACTCCATTAATGTATTGTCGATAGCTTCTCCTTCTTCAATTGCTCATTAATTGGGCCTAGTTCTTTTTTCAGAGCTTCCCATTTCGGCCAAATTTTATTGTAGACGTCATCGTTCAGTTTAACGGCATCCATACATTGTTGGGTGGGCTGTACATCGGCTCCTTGCAAAGTATTAAATAGTATTGTAAACTTCTGTTCCATGTCGCCTAGTTTAAGCGAGTCGCAGTTTTGCACAAAGGTTTTCACATTTTCAGTTAATGGTGATTTTGTTTTTGGTAAAATTAGATGTGCCTGTTTTTTTATCGATTCTATTTCTTTCAATGCATCTATCAGGTAGTAACGGTGCTCATAGCAAACCATCGATAATATTAATTGTTGCTTTAAAGCCAGTGATGAAATATTTACACGTGGATCCATAACCACGGCAAAGAACTGCGAATACTTTTTACCATCTACACGTAGCGTTACTGTATAGGTATCTGGCGTTACCCATGGTGAAGTAGGCGCAGGTGCAGTTTCGCCAACTACTGCAGATATTGGATATTCCGCAGGCACATCGAGCGGAGGTAAATGCATATCCCACAAAAAACGATGCGAGCCTGAATCAGCTGAAAGTATATGCTGAGGCCTTATCCAGTATAGTGGAATATTAACCTGTGGTATTTTATACATGCTATCTAAGCTGCTGTAGTGACGAAGTATCTTACCTGTGAAATCAGAAATATCAAGTATAACTTCTCCTTTTGCTTTAGCCGATAAGTAATAATCTATAATTGCCCCATCGGGTGGGTTTTGGCCTGCAGGTTCATCTTTAGGCATTGGTGTATCTGGATACATATCCCAACGTACGCGATACGTATTCTCCGGCTTGTACAAAATAACAGACTGTTTCGCCGTCTCTGTGGTCATTTGCCTGAGCGGTGTAATATCATCTAATATCCAAAACGAACGGCCGTGTGTAGCAACTATCAAGTCATTGTCTTTTATGGTCAAATCGCGTATAGATGAACAGGGCATATTCAATCGCAACGATTGCCAATGGTCTCCATCATCAAACGAAACATAGGTCATCCGTTCGGAACCTGCAAATAATAATCCTTTGCGAATAGGATCTTCCTTCACTACATTAATAGGGTCATTAGGCAAACCGGTTACAATTTCTTTCCAGGTTTGCCCACCATCGGTGGTTTTATAAATATGCGGGTGCATATCGTCGAGCTTACTGCCGTTAACGGCTGCGTAAGCGCAATTAACATTGCTATGGCTGGCATCCATCAGGCTTATTTTATTCCAGCTTGCTAACCCTGCTGGAGTAACATTGCTCCATGTTTGTCCGCCATTGCGGGTTACTTGTATCAATCCGTCATCGGTACCTGCCCAAATGGTATTGCTGTCTAATGGTGAAGGTGCTAATGTATATATCACTCCGCGTGGTGGCATTTTCTTCATCGAATCGGCGGCATATACTCCAATGTTTTGAGGTACATCATATGCAGCACGCGTTAAATCAGGACTAATAGTTTGCCAAGAATTGCCTCCATCGTGTGTTTTAAAAACTACATTGCCTGCAAAGTACAATGTCTTTTTATCGATAGGCGAGAAGACGATTGGTGCAGTACGCAGAAAGCGGTATTTACCCCAACGTGTAGCATCCGGTGAAATATCTTGTGCCTGGCCAGTACGCTTATCATACTTTGATATTTTTCCTCCGTAAACAATATTCGGGTCAAGCGGATCGGCTACTACATAACCATATTCTTCAGCAGCAACTGGGTGCCAGTCGCGCATGGTTACTCCTCCATCATTACCACGAGAAGCAATACCAACTGAACCACTCTCTTGCTGGCCGCTATAAACATTATAAGGGAACGCATTATCGGCTGTAACGTGATATAGTTGTGCAGTAGGTTGATTATACCACGAACTCCATGTTGCTCCATCGTTAACAGTTATGCAGGCTCCCTGGTCTCCTGCCAATAGCATTACATCTGTGTTGTCAGGGTTTATCCATAACCTGTGTGAATCATCTCCACCCGGTGCGCCTTTAAAGCCCTTCCATGTTTTTCCTCCATCAATCGATTTCCAAACTACAACGTTAACATCGTAAACTACGTCAGCATTTTTCGGGTCTGCCTTTATCTCAGCAAAATCATCCCCACGATCCCATAAGCGCACATCATCTGTTAATAATGTCCATGTATTACCGCCGTCATCGCTACGATATTCGCCTCCGCCTTTTCTCGAATCTATGGTTGCATATAATCTATTGTGATTACTTGGTGCAATGCAAAAACCTATTCTGCCTAATCCCATTTCAGCGGTTGGTAATCCACCTGCTAATTTTTTCCAGGTATTGCCTCCGTCTTCTGATTTATATAAGCCACTGTTCTTACCGGAGAAATATCCATTCTCCCAAGGGGCATTACGCGCCATAAAAATATCGGCAAAAACTATTTGTGTGTTTACGGGGTCAATAGCAACTTGTATTGCTCCGCTGTTCTCATCTATGTATAATACTTTCTGCCAAGTCTTTCCTCCATCGGTGGTACGATACACGCCACGGGTTTCGTTTGGTCCATAAGGATGGCCAAGCACCGCTGCAAAAACTCTGTTCTCATCTTTCGGGTCAATGGCAAGGCCACCAATTTGCTGCGCATCATCAAGCCCCTGGTGTGTCCATGTTTTGCCTGCATCGGTTGATTTGTACATACCATTACCAACCGAAAGGTCAGGGCGTTGTATACCTTCACCGCTGGCTACGTAAACTACATTGGGGTTCGATGGAGCAACTGCTACATCACCGATAGAGCCGGTAGGCATTGAATCAAAAATCGGGTTCCAGGTGCGTCCGTAATCATCTGTTTTCCAAATACCACCATCATTCACGCCGATGTAATATACGTTGGGTTGTTGTTGAACACCACACGCGCCAACGGTACGCCCGCCGCGGTATGGGCCAATCATGCGCCACTTCATGCAGTTGAATAGCGACGGATTGTATGGTTGAGCCATTAAAGCATTTACCGATAGGAATAGAGCCAATGCAGAAATTGTTCTGCTGAGCAAAGTATTCTTCATAACATAAGTTTATAAAACAATATAAGCCGTACAGGTTTTAGTTTCCACCACCACCGCCATTATCAGTCTCAAATTTGCGCAGGAAGATGGTCTTTTTATTAGAGGTAGAAACACCGAAGGTGTATTTACCTTTATCTGTCTTCTGTTCGCGCTTATCAGACTTCAGGGCCGATATAGCATTGGTGAAATCATTATTCGAAGAAAGCACCTGCATAAATCCGTTCACATAGTTAAAATAGTACCAGTGTTGAGGATCTAACTCTATGTAAATGTTTATTTCGTCTGCGCCGCGTTTCTTCTTAAACTCAACTTTACCATCGCACATTTTATTTACCATGGTTTTACCAACACTACCCACACCAATCTTTCCTTCAGAAACATAGGAACGTGTTTGGTTGTTCCATTTCAAGGTCAGTTGACTGAAGTAAAGTGATGATTGTAGTTCCTTCGGTATTTTCTTGGCTGTTCCGTAAAGGGTTAACTGTGATATAAGCTTGTCAGCTTCTTCTTTACCTAATAACTGGTGAAGGTTCTTTTGTACATCGCCCTTGCTCACATCAATAGGTTTCAAACTTCCCATATTCGTAAAGTCAGCTGCCATTTTATCCAGTGCTCCATCATCGAAGAAGAAGTTCAATAACACCATAACCTTAGCTTCTATTGAATCGCGTACCAGGTAGTCGTTAATGTTACCAACGGTTTGCATGTCAACAGGGCCATAATCAGGACCAAGGTTCATAATACCTTCACCATACAATATGCAACGGCGTGTATCTAAGCTTACATAATTGCCCGGTAACGATTGTTCAATTAACTTCTCAGTGCTTGCAATACGGTATTGTTGCGATGGCTTATCATAAGCTAAATAACCGCTATCCGGTAATACAACAATGTCTTTCTTGCCGTTAACTAATGGCGACAAGAACGCACCATACATATGGAGCGAATCGGTTGTAGCCAAAATAGGAGAAGAAGCAAGCGGAGCGTTAGTTTCGTTAACAGCATGGCCGCTAATAGGTATCTGCACATTGCTAGGATCAATTTGTGATGAGAATTTCACCCATGCAATTTTCAATTCATTGCACTCATGTATTATACGTGCCTCTCCGTTAAATGAAAGGAATGGATTAGTTGCTTTTAGTGTTACTGCACCCTGGTAACTAAAGTAAGGACTCAGGTTAAAGTGTGCAGTATCGGCAATGGTACTATTCGCAACTGTTTGGTGCGTAGTATCAACGTGTATGTTGCTAAAGTAAATTGCTTTCTTGTTCTTAGCCTCATCTATGTAATCATAATATCCCGAACCACTGTAGCTCTTTCGAGAAGTGATGCTTAGATCGGCATTATACAAGTGGTGATACTTGGTAATAGTATTCGCAGTTATTTCAGCCTTAATAAGAGGCTCCATCACCGCATTTTTATGTACCAATATTTTTCCGCTATCAGGTACAATTTCTGCATCGGCAACATTAATGAACGGAACTTTATGTGCAGTTATCAGGAAGTCCTTGATGCTATATCGTGCAGAAGGAGCAATAAACTGAAGCGAGTCTTGCTTTGCATCTGTTGATATGAATTTGGCACCTGAGAATTGTAATTCCTTACCCTGAACTTCAACTTTCTGTGTCTTGCTCGAACTTAATTCAAGTTGATCCTGGTTCATGTACCATTTAAACTCGTCCATATAAGCTATGTATTCGTTCTCCGGAAACTTAACTACAGAACCACCACCATTAGATTTGAATTCGCCCATTTGAGTCTGGAAGTCAATTTCTGAGTTCATATTGTTGGTAGCAAATGCAATACCCGAGTTGTCGGTTGCTTCTAAACTAAAGTCTGCTGTATCTGCATTGAACTTATGTTGTTTAAAGCGGATGAACTTAGATGTCATACTAGCCTTTAGGAAGTCGATCTCGCCATTACCCGAAAGTAAATCGGGAGTAAGGCTCATCATACCGTGGAATATACTTTCGTTGGTATAAATAAAGAAAGGAGACTTAACGTCGTTAATAGCCATATGATCTTGCTTAGGCAACCAATGTTCGTAAACGCTATCAGCAGTAACAGGAGGGAACTCAGGTGGCGATTTTTGCTCATTAACCACAAATTTATTTGCCGTCGCGTTCATCGAATCAGGGTAGAACCTGAAGTTATTCGACTTAGAAACCGATGTTACATAGTTTACTGTACCATCACCGGTTAAACCATTGTTATTAAGGCGCAGTTTGCTGAAGAATTTGCCCTTGCCATTATATAAAGCTAAGCCATCTGCCGGTGCATCGTGTATAAAACCAAGCGAATAATCAGGTTGTAGTTTTAATGTCTCACGCATATCAGGCACAATATCTGCCGATGCGAAAGTTCCGGCAAAGTGCAAACCAGCGTTGTTAAACCTGTTCAAGCTATCAATAACAAACGGATCGAGTTTAAAGTAGAAATTATCCTTTTTGTAAACTCCTCCTTGTATTGTTTTCTTATTGTAGTATACAAACGAATTTGTATCACTGGTAAGTATCGGATACTGGTGGAATGGTTTTAAGCCAGATTTGTTGGATGGTTGATCAAGCGCTATTTCACCACTCACGTGTTCAATAACACTCTTAACCGGTACCAGGTGGCGTTGACCGCGAGAATCTGTTTCATACGATTCAGCCTGTATACGTATGGAGTCAGTCGCATTCATTTTTATCTTAAAGTCGTCGTACTTAAATTCGAAGTGCTTGCCATAAAAATCGAAACGACCGGCATGCACATTACCACCAAATGATGAGTTACGGTTTTTATGCAACACCACCTGCTGATCTTTAGGATATATATATACGTTCTCAGAATCACTCATCACAATAACCTTAATACCGTTTAGAGTAATATCATTGCTTAATAGATCGAGTATGCCATTATCTACACCACGGCCTGGATTTTCAGAGTGGTAATCCAGCACATCATAATCCAGTTTACCTATTTTGTTGCTTATAAAAGTTCCCAACCTTTTCTCAACATGTATTTTGTCGTTAGGTATGTCATAACTAATCAATCCAACTGTTGCAAGCTTCATAATGCTAGGTCGCATTTCGTCAGATGTAGCATGCATATAACTGGCTATATCGCTAACCAGGAAATCATTACCACCGGCAGCTTTTGAATATTGGGCCAGCATAGATATAATATTGGTACCGGTTCCATCGCTGAATTTATCAAATAGTTCAGGCCTGAAAAAATCTTGTGACTCAAAATCGGCAATACTTTGTGCTGCACCTTCTAATACCCGCAATTCAATTTTTGGCTGGTCAATATCCCATGCTACCTCTTCACAGAACATATTTACTTTGTGATAAGTATCGAAGTAAGGAGTTTGAGACAGGCCCTGGCCGTTGCGAATTAGCGACAAATGCTTTTTAGTAATGCTGTATACCATTTGCACGTCAGGGTGATAAACCGAATCGGTATCTGTTAAATGCATTACAACACTGGCATCATCTGCCAATATCTGATCTTTAGTAATACCGTATTCAACCGAAGACGCTATGAGGAATGGTTTACCATTACGTTTGAAAATTAACTGTGCCGGTTCGGCTACTGTACCCGACCCTACAAAACGTCTTCCACGCATTGAGAAACCACCATTATAAGTAACATCGGGTGTAAGGTTAGGAATAGCAAAACGTTTACCATACGATATAAAGCGAGGATAGGTTTCTTTACCGGCAGGTTCTGATATGTTACGTTCAATAACCTTTCCCAGAAGCGATTTGTCGAAATAGGTTTTGTTCCAGAATATTACAGAATCAGCTACAAAGCCACCCTGTTTACAAACTACAGTATAATTGCCTAACTCGCCATACACTGAATTGCCATCAAGCCCGGTACGTACCCAATCTACTTTACCATGACTACCTATCCAAGTGCCGGTATTAGGATAAAAAACACCTTGTGTTCCGTAAATTACAATAGTATCGTTACGTTCGTTGGTGCACTTTAAATTAAGTTTAGTGAAAACAACTTCAGGAACGCTATCACTTTTAAAAGTGAAATTATTGTTGTTGGCGCTCCACGTAATGGTAGGAGATTTGAACATAACATCGTTACTGAATAAATTATCACTCATGGTGAGGTAAGTATTCAGGTTGTTGTATGGCCGTTGTTTAACCATTTTTTCGAGTGTCGCCATCCATTGGTTGAACTGGTCTTGTGACAGACCGGTATTAACAAAGTTTAGTACAGCTGAAAGAAACACCTGGTAAGTAGGGTAAGATGGGATCTTTCGTGTCAGCATTTCGTTAGACATGGTGTACGTGGCCAAACGAACATAGTGAGGGAAGCCTGGGGTTTTCCATTTAGCTACAAACGTTTGTATGAATTCTTTCACATCCTTATGGTTCGACATAATAGAACCCATATAGGTTTCCAGGTCGTTAACAAATAATACCGAGTCAGCGTTGAAGATTTTTATTTGTGCCTGCGATACCTGGGCGAACGTTAAAAATGCAACGAGGATAGAAAGCTTTTTTATGAATTTCATTTAGGGAAGGAATGTATTATTTCAACAAATTCTTTGGCCTTAAGTGCGGCACCACCAATCAGTCCACCATCAACATCAGGGCAGGCAAAAAGCTCGGCTGCATTTTTTTCGTTACAGCTGCCGCCATATAGTATTGATATATCTGATGATACTCCGCTGCCGTATTTTTTTTCGATTAATGAACGTATGAAGTGGTGCATTTCTTGAGCCTGGGCAGAGCTTGCTGTAAGCCCGGTGCCAATGGCCCATACCGGTTCGTATGCTAGTACAATCTTTTTGAATTCTTCAGCAGATAAATGGAAAAGACTGTCAGTTATTTGCGCCTCAACTACGTTGAAATGCTCATTGCTTTCACGTTTCTCCTTGGTTTCGCCAATACAAAATATTGGAGTAAGTCCATGCTTAAGGGTTATATCGGTTTTCTTTTTTAGGTCTTCGTGTGTTTCCTTGTAGTAGCTTCTTCTTTCAGAATGGCCAATGATAATATAGTTTGCACCAACAGACTTAATCATGCTTGCTGATATCTCCCCTGTATAAGCCCCTGATTCTTCATAGGCACAATTTTGTGCACCAATAAACAGGTTCTTCAGGCCTTTCGATGTTTCATGAAAATCGTGAATGTAAAGATAAGGTGGAGCAATTATTTTAATTACCGATTCCGATTTACTGCTTTTAAACAACAGGTCCTTAATTTCATACATCAGCGGCACTGCTTCCGAATATGTTTTATTCATCTTCCAGTTGCCGGCTACTATCTTTTTTCTCATAAACTAATTGTTATTTAAGCCGTATGCGAGGGTCTAATACAGCGTATATAATATCTACAATAATATTTATCAATACGAATAATATAGATGTTACTAATACCACACCCATTACTACAGGAAGGTCATAACGTTCTAGTGCTTCAATAACTTCCTTGCCAATACCTTCCCAGCCGAAAATGTATTCTACAAACACTGCACCTGCAATAAGGCTGGCAAACCAACCTGATATTGCTGTAACAACAGGGTTAAGTGCATTCTTTAAAGCGTGTTTGGTGATTATTTTGCGCAATTTAAGCCCCTTGGCAAAGGCGGTCCTTATGTAATCGTGAGATAATACTTCGAGCATTGACGCGCGTGTAAGCTGCACTATAATAGCAAGGGGACGTATGCCCAATGTCAGCGCAGGTAGAATTAAATTTTTCAGATCGAGATAACGGCCATTCCCATAGTCATCTATTGTATAAAGGTTACCTACTGTATTAAGTCCTGTGTATTTACTTAACACGTGGCCAAATAACCATGCAAATATTAAGCCGACAAAGAATGACGGACCGGCAAGGCCAAGCACTGAAAGCACTACAGATACTTTATCGAAAATAGAGTCTTTAAGTAAGGCCGCGACTATGCCCAAAAATATACCAATGATGGAAGCAAATACTATGGCGGTAATTGCCAGTACTGCAGTATTAGGTAATGTAGAAGCAATGATATCAGATACCTTGCGCTTGGTTTGGTATGAACGGCGCAGGTAAGGATACTTCAGTATCATTATTTTGTTTTTTGAAACACGGAACAACTTGGTATAACTTGTATACTTATTGCTGTCTAAATAAATTGGGCTGTCGGGCTTCTTGTCGTTGTAAATAGAAATAGGAGAGAGGTCATCCATATACATGGCAAACTGTGTACTAAGCGGTTTGTCAAGGCCAAGATCTTTATCAATAATAGCTATCGACTGGGCATCGGCGCGTTGGCCCAGCATTAAACGTGCCGGGTCGCCGGGCAATGCATTAAATAATAGAAAAACAAGTATCAGTACGCCAAAAAGCACCAGCATACCGTAAAAAAGTCTTTTAATTATAAATGTTATCACTATTTATGAAAGTATTGCGCGTTCAAAGTTTTATAATCTGGTATGTTATGATAATGCCACATAGCAATTACAATTCCATCTTTAATCATAACAATACCGGGGTTCGAACGTATCATGGTTCGTAATTGAGTATCGTCGGTATTGTAAAACGGATATTGAGCGTTTGTTTTTTGTTTGAACTTATTAATGTCGTCTTCGCCGGATGCAGTAAGGCAAAGCGATTTAATATTATGCTTGGCACAGTTGGCAACAAGATCATTTATTTTCTTTGTTACTTCATCTGATGTGTTTGCTGCATCAATAGCTGATGATATAATAAATATGCTGTATTCCGGATTGCTTAAAACACTGTCGGTGCAGTTAATACCATCAAGGTTAGTAATGTTAAAGTCATGTATTTTAGCTTCCACGCCTTTCTTTACAACTTCGGTGCGGCTGCTTACATAGTCCCAATCGTTTTGGTAATTATCAGGGAACTTATCAAACTCCTTGGTCTCGCCCGATTTTTTATTCTTCAATGTGTAGTAGTATTTAAGCACATCAGGTATGCCGCCTTTCATATCCTTTTTAATATCGGTACCTACTTTGTAAGGGCGGAAATCGATAACAGGTAAATTGTTGTAGCAATACCACGAGAACCATATGGATCCGGCAATAAATAGGATTACCGCTGCTTTTTCGAGTTTGGGTGATAAAACAGATGTATAATTTTTGTGGCCGATTGCAATTATAGCTATCAGAACAAGTATTGCTACGTCTTTCCAAAAGGTTACCCAAGGAGTCATGGGTATAGCATCACCAAAGCAACCGCATTCAAGTACTTTATTGTAGTGAGCGGTGTAAAAGGTTAGGAACGTAAAGAAAAGATCCATCAGGAAAAGCATCCATAAGGTAAACCGTTTGAAGGCTCCTATGAGGCACATAAAGCCAAGTATCATTTCTAATATAGGGATGAAACAGGCTAAAGGAAGTGAAAGCGGTATAGCCCATTTCCATGCAGGGCCGAATGCTTCGAAATATTCTTGCAACTTGTATGAGAAGCCAAGCGGATCATCGGCTTTTACAAAGCCGGAGAAAATGAACAGCGCCCCAACAATAAAAATGCAAATTTTAACTAATGTCCTCATAACTATAATGCTTCAGTAAGGCGTATTAATGCAAAAATTGCATAGTTCATCATGTCGTAATAGTTGGCATCAATACCCTCCGATATCAGGGTTTGGCCTTTGTGATCTTCAATTTGTTTAATGCGTAAAAGCTTCATCAGTATCAGATCAGTAAGCGATGACACGCGCATCTCTCTCCATGCTTCGCCGTAATCGTGGTTCTTATCCTGCATTAACTGGCGGGCATACTTCGAATGTTTGTCGAAAAGTTCTTCAACTTCCTTATGTGGCATTTCCATACGGGTATCGTCCTTTAACGAAAGCTGGCAAAGCGCAATTACTGCATAATTATATATACCTACAAAATCACCGGTAGCATCTTCATTTACCTTATGGGTACCCTTTTCTTCTATGCTACGGATGCGCTGTGCTTTAATAAATATTTGGTCGGTAATAGATGAGACTCTGAGTATGCGCCACGCGGTGCCGTAGTCGTGCATCTTTTTAATAAAAATATCCCTGCAGGAGTTAACCGCAACATCGAACTGCGAGAGTGTTTTCTGCATAATTGAGCTTATAGGTGTTCAGGATTCAAAGATAACATTCGTAACCGATAATTAGTATATAAAATGCGGTAAATAATTTGTGCCGCAGGTATCTGAATTTGACCTATTTTTGGCCATATTTATCGAACATTTATTGGCTTAGTTTTTCCTGACACGAATTACACGAATTATAATCAAGCAAAAACGTATTTGATATAAACGATGTAATAATTCGTGAAATTAGTGTCGGAGAGAGTAATTATTAACTTAACAATTAGCAATATGGCAAAGACAACAGAAATTAAAATAACCGTAGAGTTAGACGAAAATAACTTACCTATAAGCATGAATTGGTCAGCTAGCGATACCAAGCAGGGAGGTGCCGTAAAAGGCATGTTATTATCGATGTGGGATGACAAAGAAAAGAACTCAATGCACCTGCATTTGTGGACGAAAGATATGATGACCGACGAAATGAAGCAGTTTATGCACCAAACCTTATTGGGGCAGAGTGATACTATTAAACGTGCCCTGAGTGACGAGAAATTGGCTGCATCTTTATACGATTATGCCCACAAATTTGCTTTGGAATCGGGAATATTGAAAGGCGCTGAGTAATTAACGGTCAAAGGTCAACCGCATCCCTTTTACAGATTCATCAAACTGCCCATTGGTATAAACCAAATTGCCATTTACAAACGTGTGGGTAACCTTGCTATGGAAAGTTTCTCCTTCCATAGGTGCCCATTTGCATTTATAAAGTATGTTCGATTGATCGACTGTCCACGTAGTATTTGTATCAACTAAAATGAGATCGGCAAAATAACCTTTACGCAAAAAGCCCCTGTTTTCGATATGGAAACAAGTGGCAGGTGCATGGCACATTTTTTCTACAATGGTTTCTAATGGAATTCGTTTTTCACGCCAAAATTCCATCATCGCATTTAGCGAATGCTGCACCATAGGCGCACCTGATGGGCAGCAGAAATATTCCTGTTCTTTTTCGCCATGTGTATGTGGGGCATGGTCGGTGGCAATGGTATCGATCTTATTATCTAACAATGCTTTAAATAAACCACTGCGGTCATTCTCGGTTTTAATTGCCGGGTTCCACTTTATCCAATTGCCTTTATTGACATAATCTTTATCGCTAAACCATAAGTGGTGAATACACACTTCGGCAGTAATTCGTTTTTTTGCTAGCACGGTTTTGTTCTCAAACAGATCAGTTTCTTTTACAGTCGAAACGTGTACAATATGCAGACGGGTGTTATGCTTTTTTGCAAGTTCAACGGCATGTTCCGATGATTTGTAGCAACATTCTTCGGTTCGAATTAATGGATGGCTAGCCGGTGGAGGGTTCTCACCATATTTCTCGCGGAACAGTTTTGAATTCTTTTCAATAATATGTTCGTCTTCGCAGTGTGCAGCTAATAGGGTAGGGCATTGAGCAAAAAGTTGTTCAACAGCTTCGGGTTTATCTACACACATATTTCCGGTAGATGTTCCCAGGTAAACCTTTACACCGCACACATTTTTAGGATCGGTCTTCATTACTTCGGCAAGGTTATTGTTCGAAGTACCCATATAGAACGAATAATTGGCAAGGGCTTTTTCTTTTGCTATGTTGAATTTGTCTTCCAGTAATTCTTGTGTTAATACAGCTGGTACAGTATTAGGCATATCCATAAACGAAGTAACACCACCTGCAACAGCTGCTTTTGATTCGCTATGAATATCTGCCTTGTGTATTAAACCCGGTTCGCGAAAATGAACGTGGGTATCTATAATGCCGGGTAAAAGATATTTGCCCGAAGCGTCTATAACTGTAGTGCCTTCGGGATAAGTTGATATAAAACCTATCTCTTCAATTTTGCCATTTACTATAAGCAGGTCGCCGGAAAAAGTTCTCCCTTCGTTAACCAATAAAGCATTTTTGATAAGTGTACTCTTACTTGCCATGTTTGCCAAAACGCATTTGTATAACGCCCCAGAAGGCTTCTTTAAATATGCCCTTGCTCATTTTAGATATGCCCACTTCGCGGTCGATGAAGTTAATAGGGACTTCTGCAATTTTAAACCCTTGTTTATGAGTGAGGTATTTCATCTCTATTTGAAAAGCATAACCAATAAACTTAATCGTATCGAGTGGAAGTGCCTCTAATACCCTGCGCCTGTAACACTTAAATCCGGCAGTAGTATCTTTTATATTTAACCAAAGTACCGTGCGCACATATACCGAAGCAAAGTACGACATCAATACACGCTTCATATCCCAGTTCTTTACATTACCACCTTTTACGTAACGAGAGCCTATAGCCAAATCAGCACCATTTACACAAGCCGCTTTTAAGCGTATCAAATCATCAGGGTTATGCGAAAAATCGGCATCCATTTCAAAAATAAACTCATAGCTGCGGGCCAAAGCCCATTTAAAACCAGCTATGTAAGCAGTACCTAAACCCTGTTTGCCCGCACGCTCAACTATAAAAAGCCGACCGCTAAATTCCTTCATCAAATCTTTTACAATAGCAGCGGTTCCGTCTGGTGAGCCATCATCTATAATAAGTAAATGGAAATCACCTGGCAATGACATTACCTTACGGGTAATATTTTCAATATTCCCTTTTTCGTTGTAAGTGGGTATTATTACTAAGCTATCTGACATTTTTTAGATTACGAGCGGTGCAAATATGTGAAATAAACTTGGGCATTGGGTAAATATTGTTCAACTTAATTTTAGGTCAGCCTGCGGTGATAATTTATCTGACCAATGTGATAATCCATGTGCGCTATTAAATGAGCTAAGAAATAGAACTTAGTAATGTTTTCTTTGCCAAGTAAATGTGCCGGGAAGGCAGTATATTCTTTATCCAGGTCAGTATCTGGTATGTTTTCCAGCGTTTTAACAACCGCTTTTTTTGTTGCTTCAATTTCGTTAAGCAGATCAGCTACGGGTATATTCTTATCTGCAAATTCTTTATCGCGGTTACGCACATAACCTGTGTTACCCAATACGTTACCAATAAAATGTTGCAGGTTACCGCAAATGTGGAGGCAAAGGTTGCCGCCAGAGTTTTTTACGCCCTCGGTTACTTTCCAAATGCTCGCTTCGTTTGGGTATAGCTTAATTTCTTCAGCAAGCTTATTGAGCTCCCTTTCAAAAATTCCTCCTATTGTTGTTGTTATCACACACCAAAAGTATAAAAATAATAACGCCTTTTTTAGGTGTTAACATATTTTAATAAAAACACCTGTCGGCTAGCATTTTTACGAAATTAGAATCGTGGAAAGCCTATGTAAACTGACCTGTGATTCTTAATTCTTAATTTTTAATTCGTAATTATTATAACAAGTCAGGCCTGCGCTTTTTAGTGCGCTCTAACGATTGTTCGTGCCTCCAGTCGTCAATCTGTTTTTGGTGGCCCGATAATAAGATGTCAGGCACTTTTGATCCCTTGTAATCAGCAGGGCGTGTATAAACGGGTGGGGCTAATAAGTTATCCTGGAAAGAATCGGACAATGCGGATGTTTCATCTGACAATACTCCCGGTAATAACCTTATAATAGCATCGCAAAAAATAGCAGCAGGTAATTCACCACCGCTCAATACATAATCGCCGATAGATATTTCTTTGGTTATAAATAATTCGCGTACGCGTTCATCAACTCCTTTGTAGTGGCCGCAGAGTAAAATAATATTCTTAGCCATTGATAATGTATTGGCTGCTGCCTGGTTAAATACTTCGCCATCGGGTGTCATGTAAATGATCTCATCGTATGTGCGCTGGGCTTTTAATTCTTCAATACATTTAGCAATAGGTTCAATGGTCATAACCATTCCTGCGCCACCACCAAAGGGGCTATCGTCAACCTGTTTGTATTTGCCAAGGCCATAATCGCGCAGGTTTATAAAATTCACTTCAACCAGTTTCTTTTCAATTGCTCTTTTTACAATAGAATGCTGAAAAGGGCTTTCTAATAATCCGGGATGAAGCGTTATAATATCTATATGCATACAACAAAGGTAGCTTGTTTTATTATTTATGCGGAATCAAACCCCAAATACTACCTGGGCTAATTTAGTGGCTGATGATTACCTTTTGATTGCCTTCAGCCCCTCTGTCAGTTTTAATATGTATAAAGTAAATACCGTTAGGTACGTTAATACGTATTGTGCCTTTTTTACCTGCAATGGTTTCTTCGCTTACTTTTTGGCCCATGGTATTATAAATCTCGGTGTAAAAATGATTTACATAACCATAGTCATCATCTACGGCAACTGAAAATGTACCGGCATTTATACTTGGGTAAACCAATGTACTTAATGAATAGCTTATTTCGTTTATACCTGTTACGCAACTTTGTAGCGGAGGAGTAATGCTAACAAATGTTGGGCTAACGGTTACTATACGGTAACAACCATTAAAGGCTGCACCTGTTTGCACATAGCGTGTGCCACAACTATCACAGTTTTCACTTATCATATTACCGTTTACATCAGTCACCACATTTTGGTGCTGATGCCCGGCCAATACCATATCTACTTTGTTCGAATCGCAAATGTTTAAGAATGTAGTTCTGTTGTTTGCCAAAGAACCTGCTGCAGGGTCTAAAATAGTTTGTGATGTATAGGGCGTTCCATCGCAATTTGTTCCGGCAAGGTTTTCAGGCGGATGGTGCATTACAATAATTTTTCTTTTGGTACTATTCAACGCCAGTTCTTTCCGTATCCAGGCGCATTGTGCATCTGTTAATCCTGAACCATCCGGTGTAAAAGGGTCAAGCTCGTTCCAATAAGGAATATCGTTACCCGAACGCATAAACAAGATCACTGAAATTTTGTCGGTAACAGCATAATCAGTATCAGGCCCGATGTATTGAGCATAGTTAGTTAAGTAATTACTCTGTGTTAAGCTGCCCGGGGGATAAAGTGTTGTATAGTAATCGTGATTACCTGGAGTGAAATAAATGGGTATTTTTTGAGCAGCATCGATGTGGTAAACACCTATTCCGGGGTTAGGCACTGAATCGGGATATAAGAACTGCGTTAGCACATGATACATGGGTGGGTTGCTGTTGCCTACGTTTGAAATATCTCCGGTTGCCACAATAAAAGCAGGTTTTGGGCTAAGGTTGTTAAACTCATTTAAATAACATTGGGCTATTTGGCCATTCAAATCGCAACTATTAACCAGCGATGACACACTTGAAACGTGGATATCTGAAATATGCACAAAGGAATATTGGGCAAAAGAAAAAGTTGCACTTATAAGTGTTGCGGTTATAAACAGATATTTTTTCATAGGAAATTAACCAAGGGGATTAATGTTGTAAATTTAGCAAAAAACGTAGCATTCTAGTATTAAGATGCGCCCTGAAGAATAATGGTGTGGTTGACTTGGTAATAATTTTATGATTGTATTTTTTACAAGAATTGATATTTATATTTTAATTACATTTAAGTTCTGATATTAGTAGTGATAATCAACCCAAAACGAAAAGCCATGAAAAATTCCTCCATCACAATCATCGCATGTTTATTTAGTGTTGCCACCTTTGCCCAGGCACCTGCAGTGGGGCCGGGTGTTCAGCCTCAGCAAATGCAACCTATGACACCTATGCCTGCTGTAGGCCCCGGAGCCAATCAGCAACAGACGCAGCCTATGCCTCAACCAGATCAGTATCAGCAGCAATATGATAACCCTCCTCAGCAAGATATACGCCATGAAAGAAATGAGAGTGGTAGGGATAAGATAGCCTATATTGATAATTATGGCCAACCTGCAACTACAACCGCCATACCTTATGCCGGAACATGCGATCCACAATGGTTAGCGCAATGGAGAAAGGAAAAAGCGGACGGGCGGTATGAAGAAGATGGCAGACTTTATCAAACATTTAGCTACATGGGTGCAAACGGATATACTTACCAGACCCGCATTGTCGCAACTGCTACCAACGACCCAATGAACCGTTTTACAGTGCGTTTTCAAAGCAAATTGGCCGGAGATAACAAAGATTACGGAAACGATAGGGACCACGGTAATAATGGATATGAAAGGGATCACGGTGATCATGGAAATGATGGAAGATTCAGGGATGACGGCTTTCAGGATGGCCGTGTAATTGTATTAGATTGGGACCGTAACCCTTGGACAGTAGATGTTTACTATTCAAACGATAAGGGTATTTACTTTGCGTTTACTCCGTACCACCAAGGATATTAATAACTCACAATTTAGTTTTTTCATGAAAAAAATACCCCTTTTACTCGTATTGGGGCTGGCTACTAGTGGGGCATATGCACAAAATAGCAGGCAGTTAGAAGATGCAAGAAGAGATTCTATAGCTCAGGCGAGTGCGCTGCGAAATTTGATCTCCCAGCAAAATAACCAAGCTGCACCTGCAACGTCTTCTCCCGGACCACAAACCACCCCGCCTTTAAGCCCACCAGCAAGTAATGGAACAAGATACCCGGATGAGTATAACGTGAGTGGGAAAAATGATTTGATCTATATCGATAATAACGGTCAGCAAGCACATGCTAAAATAAATACACCTAGTGCCACCGAAAATCCAATATGGTCAATAGCGCTGAGGCATAAACAGCCTACAGGCCAGTTTGTAGAT
Source organism: Bacteroidota bacterium (assembly GCA_013285655.1). Taxonomy (GTDB): domain Bacteria; phylum Bacteroidota; class Bacteroidia; order JABEUT01; family JABEUT01; genus JABEUT01. The sequence goes on along the minus strand of JABDHI010000009.1, from coordinate 21,805 downwards.
TGGTTTACCTACAGGGGAGAAAACGGATCTAACTACGAAACCCGTGTGGTAACTACCTCAAGTAACGACCCGGATAAACGGATAGAAGTTCATTTTGAAAGCAGAAAGGTTGGTGGTGAGGAGTTTAAAAAGAGCCGTGTAGTAGTAATTGATTGGGATGGCAGTCCGTGGCTTGTTAAAGTTGAATTTTCGAACGAAAAGGGTGTTTATTTTAAGTTTAGCCCATTTCAACCCGAGCCAAAATAGCCTTCCAATAAGTAGCCTTTTTTTAGTACTTTTGCACACTTAAAATTGCATTCTCATGGAAGACATTCGTTACAACTGGACCAAAGAGCAAATAGCTGAGATATATAATACCCCATTATTAGAATTGGTTTACCGCGCAGCAACCATTCACCGTAAGTACCATAACCCGTCTGAAGTACAAATAAGCTCGCTTATCTCTATCAAGACAGGTGGTTGCCCTGAGGATTGTGCATATTGCCCACAGGCAGCCCGTTACAATACCGGTGTTAAGGTTCATAAGCTTATGAGTGTTGACGAAGTAAATGGTATTGCAGATAAAGCTCAAAGCATGGGTGCATCTCGCCTTTGTATGGGTGCAGCATGGAGAGAAGTACGTGATAACCGCGATTTCGACCAGGTGCTTGATATGGTAAAGGCAGTTAACGCCAAGGGTATGGAAGTTTGCGCTACCTTGGGTATGGTTACCCAGGAACAAGCTCAGAAACTGGCAGATGCAGGCTTATATGCATACAACCACAACGTTGATACATCGGAAGAGAATTACGAAAGTATTATAACTACCCGTAAGTACGAGGACCGTTTAAACACATTACACAATGTGCGTAAGGCAGGCCTTACTGTTTGCTCAGGTGGTATTATTGGCCTTGGCGAATCGGTTGAGGACCGTATTGGTATGCTCTTAACCTTATCGCATTTAAACCCACACCCGGAATCAGTGCCTATTAATGCATTAGTACCGGTAGAAGGTACACCATTGGGCGAAAGGCCATTGGTAGAATCGTGGGAGATGATACGCATGATTGCGACAGCACGTATAGTAATGGCAGATTCAGTAGTACGTCTTTCTGCTGGTCGTGTGCAAATGAACAGAGAAACACAGGCATTTTGCTTTATGGCAGGTGCTAATTCTATATTTATGGGCGAAAAACTTTTAACTACTCCAAATCCTGATGCGAATGAGGATATGAAGATGTTTGAGGTACTTGGCCTGAAGCCTCGTAAAGCTTTTCAATACGAAAAGCAAGAAAAGGTAGAGGCATAATTCTCTAATACTATAGTAAGAGTTATCCCATGAATAGCCGATCAATCCACTTACAAGGCTTAAATGGATTACGTGCTATTATGGTATTGGCAGTTGTTACATCTCACATTACTATTAATCTTCAAAAGTTTGGGTTAAACCCGAATGTTTTTGGAACGTTTAACGACGGCGAGCCTAAAGGCTTGCTCCTTGCAAACTTAGGCGTTAGTGCATTTTTTGCTTTAAGTGGCTTTCTTATAACGTATTTGTTGTTATTAGAGAAGAAAGAGAATGGAGGCGCCAAGATCAATGTCAAGTACTTTTATTTAAGAAGGATATTAAGGATATGGCCTTTATATTACTTGTATTTGGCAGTTTGCCTGTTGATTTTTTTAACAGATGGAACGCAATACAGCACGTCGCAAATATGTTTTTATTTATTCTTTTCTGCAAATATTCCGTTTATACTGTCTAATCCACTTGCACTTTTAACCCATTATTGGTCATTAGGTGTAGAGGAGCAATTTTATTTGTTTTGGCCATGGGTAGTGAGGCAAACAAATAAATGCTTGTTGCGCGGTTCAATAATAGCCTTGGTGTGTTTGCTGGTATTAAAGCTTGTATTCAGGTATTGGCTCCCGGGACAAGACGAGTCGTTGCCTTATAAAATTATTGATGTTACCAGGTTTCAGTGCATGTTGTCGGGCGTAATAGGCGCAATTTTATATACTAACCAAACTTCTCTTTTTCTTAAAGTTTGCAATAACAAAATAACACAGGCTATTTGCTGGGGAATATTGTTGTTTTACGGACTTAACTTCCATATTGCCTCTGTGCTCGATAGCGAGTTTGTGAGTATAGTAACCGTATTTTTAATTATAGGCCAAATAACAGTTAACAACAGGTTGGTGAATCTGGAGAATAAGCCAATCGATTTTATAGGTAAAATTTCTTATGGTATTTATATAATTCACCCTCTTATAATAAGGATCTTCATAGAATTGTACCGGCATAATATTGTAACAAGTCAGCTAAATTACTTTGTACTTTATACGACTATACCAATTATAACAGTTGGAGTTTCATGGGTGTCATATCAGTTTTTCGAAAAAAAATTCCTGACCTTAAAAACTAAATACGCAATTATACCTTCAGTTAGTTCAAAGAATTAGAAGCGTGATAAATTATACAACTGAAATATTAAAATTCAAAGAGCAAGGCGAAAAGACCGGCTGGACCTATATTGAGGTTCCTGCTAAATATGCCCAGCAATTAAAGCCTGGTTGTAAAGTTTCATTCCGTGTAAAGGGCAAGTTAGATAACCACCCAATAAAGCAAGTTGCATTGCTGCCTATGGGCGAAGGTGATTTCATTATTCCTCTTAATGCTACAATACGCAAAGGAATAAAGAAGATGAAAGGCGCCATGCTGAAGGTACAGCTTGAAGAAGATAAAAGTGACTTTGCTTTTAACCAGGATTTTTTGGCTTGCCTCGAAGATGTTCCTGAGGCACAGAAATTCTTTAAATCGCAACCGGGCTCACATCAAAAGTATTTCTCAAAATGGATAGATAGCGCTAAAACGGATGCTACCAAGGCCAAACGTATTGCTATGGCGGTTAATGCCTTAGCAAGAAAACTGAACTACGCTGAGATGTTGCGAGAGCAGAAAAAGAACCGAATATAGCGGCTTATCCTAAATCTTTCCCATTGGGAAGGATTTAATAGCAAAGGAACAATGTGTTCTTATCTCCTTCACTAATGGGGAAGGTCGGGTTGGGGCTTCTGTTTCCTTCTAACATACAGCACCACTGTTGCAATAATATTTATTCCGATTAAGGTAAGTGGGTAAAGTGACGTTACAATTGTATATTCCTTCAATGCAAGCATGGTGAACAACCCTGAAATAGAGAAGAACGCGAACATGGTAATAGTTTCAGAATAAGGTTCGAGATAAGACTTGCGCAGGGTAGGGAGGAAGCCCACAAAATCGATTGCTGAAATAAGGAAGATAGATAACAGTGGGTCTTTCATTAAAATGTAAACCACTATAGATGCCAAAGCGCCCAGTAAACAAAACAGATCGAAACTGTTTATATTCTTAGTGCCGTATTTAAGGCAGAGTATTGCCGTATAGGCACAAAGTACAGAACCAGTTGCGAGTGCAAGTACTCCTATACCTGCACCATTCTTGAACATAGCCACAACACCTGTTACTTGCAGGATAGTCCAGATGATCCAAGTATAAATATGCGGTGTAGTCTTTCTTTTAAAAATATCCCGTATGTAGGGAACAAAACAACCTGTACCTATAAGTGATGCTGTTATGCCGCAGACGGTCTTAAAGTCTATATTCATTATGGAATTAATTGGGTGAAGATAATGTTAAATAGCTTAATCGGATGAGATGCCTCACCTCTCTGGCGGTTCGGCATGGCAGGTATTATTTATATAAGGAGAAGGGGGCAGCGGCGAAGCCGCTGCCCCCTTCTTTCTCATTCAAAAACTTGTCATTCCGAACGAAGTGAGGAATCTATTTAAAATTGGTGCTCTACCAGATAAGCGCTCTTAAGCTATCGGGCCTGTACATAGCATCGCCCGGCTTAACGTTAAACGCAGTGTAAAATTCATTCATATTAGATAACGGACCTAATACCCTGAACTTACCCGGTGAGTGAGGGTCGGTATTAACTGCTTGCCTGCTGTAGGCAGGACGTACGTTCTGTCTCCACACTTGTGCAAACGAAATAAAGAAACGTTGTTCAGGTGTAAAGCCTTCAACTATTCCTTCAGGATGTTTCTTTAAGTCATTTTCCATTGCCTGGTATGCAATAGTAATACCACCTAAGTCGGCAGTGTTTTCGCCAATGGTAAGCTTACCCTTTACGTGAACCGAGTCTACCACAAAATCATCGAACTGACGGATAACAATACCCAACTTGCTAAAGTAGTGCGCTGAGTCAGCATCGGTCCACCATTTGCGCATGTTGCCATCGCCATCGTATTGGTTACCCTGGTCATCAAAACCGTGGGTAAGTTCGTGGCCAATAACAGCACCAATACCACCGTAGTTCATAGCATCATCTCTGTCAGCTTCAAAGAATGGGAATTCTAATATGCCTGCAGGAAAACAAATTTCATTTAAGGTAGGCTCGTAATATGCATTAACAGTCTGTGGGCTCATTCCCCATTCAGTTCTGTCAACCGGTTTACCCAGTTTGTTCATATCGTAATTAAACTTGTATTCACTAACTCGGAATGCATTAAGCGCATACGCATCGTTCTTAATTTCAAGTTTTGAGTAGTCTCTCCACTTGTCAGGGTAGCAAAGTTTCAGAGTGATCTTATCTAATTTTGCAAGAGCTGCCTTCTTTGTTTCAGCGCTCATCCAGGTAAGGTTATTAATGCGCTCTTTGTAAGCAGCAATAATGTTGGTTACCATAGTGTGTACCTTTTCTTTGGTCTCAGCATTAAAGTATTTGTCAACGTAAAGTTGGCCAACCAATTCGCCCATAGCAGCATTGGTAGCTTCTACCGAACGTTTCCACCTTGGCTTCATAACCTTGGTACCGCTCATGGTTTTACCCCAGAAGTTGAAGTTGATATCAGAAATTTTATCGCTCAATGCATAACGAACTGGGCCCGATGCAATAAGGTGAGCGCGTAAATAAGTTTTCCATTCGTCGATAGAATACGATTTTGCAATTGCATTCACATTCTTTAAAAATTCAGGTTGTGCTACAATAACAGTGTCAACCGATTTTAAACCGAAAGCATTCAGGCAGGTTGTCCAGTCAATTGCCGGAGTTGAACTTACAACATCAGCAAAAACAAGTTTGTTGTAGGTAGCATGTACGTTCCTGGTCTCAATTTGCGACATAGCCGATTGAGCCATGTTGGTTTCCATTTCTAATACCTTCTTAGCATCTGCTTCAGCAGTTTCAGGCTTTTCGCCAAACTCGGTATACAATTGGGTAAGGTATTCAACATACTTAGCGCGGATATTACGCATACGTGCAGTAGTATCAACATAATAGTCTTTAGATGGAAGTAACATACCACCCTGAGAGATACCAAAAATTTCTTTCGAGCTTATTTTATCATCTGGTCCAACTCCCACACGGAACATTACGTTCGCACCCATGGTCATAAGCTTAGCCGATTCTGCCCATAACGATTTGCTATCACTTATAGCATTGATACGTGAAAGTTCATCGTTTAATGGAGTAACACCATCTTTGTTCAGCTTAGCTGAATCTAAAGCCAGGGCATAAAAATCACCTATCTTTTGTTGGGTACTGCCTGCCGCATTATCCTTCTTGGCAGATACTTCTTCAAGTATTTTATGTACACGCGCTATGTTAGTATCGTTAGCAATGTTAAAGCTACCCCATCTTGCTTCAGCAGCAGGTACAGGATTGTTCTTCATCCAGTTACCATTTACATATTCAAAAAAATCGTTACCCGGTTTTACCGTTGTGTCAAAATTGGCAAGGTTAATTTCGTTGGTGTTAACTACAGGGCCACTGTGGCATGAAATTAAAACAACAGATACTCCTGCGATCAGGAATACAAAGGAATAGAATACTTTTTTCATGATATTGATTTTTGTTAGAATATGGGGTTGCCCAGGTTAAAATAATTTTTCTTCTTCCAGGAAGTGGGTATTGTAATCGCCTTTCAGGAACCTTGGATTTTCCATTAACTTTAAATGGAAAGGTATCGTGGTCTTGATTCCTTCAATTACAAACTCTTCTAAGGCACGTTTCATTTTAGCTATCACTTCTTCGCGTGTTTGTGCCACGGTAATAAGCTTGGCTATCATCGAATCGTAGTTTGGCGGAATAGAATAACCAGCGTAAACGTGTGTGTCTACACGTATTCCATGGCCACCGGGAACGTGGAAGTTCAAAATTTTACCCGGGCTAGGCCTGAAATTGTTTTCAGGATCCTCAGCATTGATACGGCATTCCATAGCATGCAACTGAGGGAAATAATTTTTGCCCGATATTTTAACACCCGCAGCAATTTTAATTTGCTCGGCAATAAGGTCGTAGTTAATTACTTCTTCTGTAATAGGATGTTCCACCTGTATACGGGTGTTCATCTCCATAAAGTAGAAGTTGCGGTGCTTGTCTACCAAAAACTCAACTGTGCCAACACCTTCGTAACGTACGGCTTCAGCAGCTTTAATAGCAGCCTTACCCATTTTGTCACGTAGCTTGTCTGTCATAAAAGGAGACGGAGTTTCTTCAACTAGCTTTTGGTGCCTGCGCTGTATAGAACAATCTCTTTCAGAAAGATGGCAAGCTCTGCCATATTGGTCACCCGCTACCTGTATTTCAATGTGGCGGGGTTCTTCCAGAAATTTTTCCATATACATGCCGTCGTTACCAAAAGAAGCCAAAGCCTCCTGGCGTGCCGATTCCCATGCATGTGGTAATTCATCTTCTTTCCAAATAACGCGCATCCCCTTACCACCACCACCGGCGGTAGCTTTCATCATTACGGGGTAGCCAATTTTCTTGGCCACTTTTTTAGCGTCTTCTAAATCTTTCAATAAACCATCAGAACCGGGTACCACAGGTACACCCGCTTTCTTCATGGTTTCTTTAGCAGTCGATTTATCACCCATAGCCTCTATCATAGCAGGGGATGCACCGATGAATTTTATTTTATGTTCTTCGCAAATGTGCGAGAACTTAGCATTTTCTGAAAGGAAACCATAACCCGGATGTATAGCATCGGAGTTGGTTATTTCAGCAGCCGAAATAATATTAGGGATCTTGAGATAAGAATCTTTGCTGGGCGGAGGGCCAATACATACAGCTTCATCTGCAAAGCGCACGTGAAGACTGTCTTTATCTGCTGTAGAATAAACCGCTACGCTCTTTATTCCCATTTCCTTACAGGTGCGTATTACACGCATAGCTATCTCACCCCTATTTGCAATAAGTATTTTTTTAAACATTCCGTTGCCAGGTTTTAAAATAGTGCCCTCTTTACGGGGTAGTACCTTTATCTTTCTTGCCACAATTAACTAGGGTCTATTAGTAATAAGGTCTGATCGTATTCAACCGGTGATGCATCATTAGCAACTACCTTTACAACAGTGCCCGATACTTCAGCTTCAATTTCATTGAAAAGTTTCATAGCTTCAATAATGCAAATTACTTTGCCTTTCTCAATCTTGTCGCCTACGTTTACAAAAGCAGGCTTATCTGGTGACGAGGAACGGTAGAAAGTACCGATCATTGGAGATTTAATAGCTACATACTTCGAATCATCTGACTTAGCAGGTGCGGCAGGGGGCGCAGCAGCTACCGGAGCAGCAGGGGCAGGTGCAGCAGCAGGAGCGGCAGCTACCGGAGCCGGAGCGGCCATCATAACAGGTACTTGTTGTACTTGAGCGTCGCCACCGTTCTTCGATGTTTTAATAATAAGTTTAATGTCTTTAGTTTCCAGCTCAACTTCCGAAACGTTGGCTTTCGCAACAAAACGAATAAGCTCTTCTACTTCTTTAATGTTCATAACCGGGTCATTTAAGGGTTCGTAATAACAAATATAAAATCTTACTAAAAACTACAGTTCTGTTTGTTAAGCAAATATAAAAAAATAGGGCTATTAGTTGTTAATTGCCCACTTAAGGTAAATAGCTCCCCAGGTAAATCCTCCGCCAAAAGCTGATAATATTAGGTTGTCGCCTTTTTTCAATTGTTTTTCATAATCCCACAAGCACAGCGGAATTGTTCCTGAAGTAGTATTGCCATACTTATGTATGTTCAGCATTACCTTGCTTTCAGGTAAGTCCATACGCCTTGCTACTGCTTCAATAATACGTTTGTTGGCCTGGTGAGGCACTAACCATGCAATAGTATCAGCCGATAAGTTGTTACGCTTCATCACCTCATACGATACATCGGCCATTTGTTTTACCGCTACTTTAAATACCGCTTGCCCTTCCTGGTAAACAAAGTGTTCTTTCTTTTCAACCGATTCAATGCTTGGTGGTTTTACGGAGCCGCCTGCTTTTTGGAACAAATGAACTCTTCCACTACCATCTACCTGGTGTTTAAAATCGAGTATGCCAAATCCTTCGGTGTTGGGTTCTAATAATACTGCGCCAGCGCCATCGCCAAAAATTACGCAGGTGGTGCGGTCGTTATAATCAATAATAGATGACATTTTATCTACGCCTACCACAACTACTTTTTTATGCGCGCCGCTTTGTATGAATTGTGCAGCGGTAGTAAGGGCATATATAAAGCCTGAGCAAGCTGCATTAACATCAAAGCTCCAGGCATTTTTTGCACCCACTTTATCTGATATAACATTTGCAGTAGCCGGAAAAATATAATCTCCGGTAACAGTTGCCACAATAAGTAAGTCGATTTCTTCGGGCGATATGCCACGTTTTTTGCAAAGGCCTTTTACAGCTTCAGCGCCCATAACTGATGCGCCTTGTTCTTTGCCTTTTAATATTCTGCGTTCGCTAATACCGGTGCGCGATGTTATCCACTCGTCGCTGGTTTCTACCATTTGTGCAAGTTCCTTGTTGGTTAACACATAGTCAGGCAGGTAGCCCTGAACAGCGGTAATTGCAGCAGTAATGGCCATATTAACTAAGGATTAAATGCTTTTTTTATTTTTTCGGCAACACCTGCTTCAGCCATATCGCGTGTAAGCAATATCATATTCTTGGTAGCTTCTTCGTTAGAGATGCCATGGCCTATAATAACGGTGGAGTTGATACCCAGTATTGGTGTGCCTCCATAAATTTCATAATTGAACCTATCGAAAAACGGATCTGATATTTTCCTCTTACGGGCCATTTTATAAAATGCTTCAGCCTCTTTCAATACTACGTTTCCTACAAACCCTTCGCAAACTACCACATCAGCCGATCCTTTATCGAACAGGTTCCTTGCTTCAATGTTGCCCACAAAATTTATTTGTTTCATTTCCTTCATCAACTCGTGGGTGGCTTGTGAAACCAGGTTACCTTTTTCCTCTTCCTCTCCAATATTAAGCAGAGCTACTTTAGGGTCTTCGATTTTGTAAATGTATTTCGAATACATTTTACCTAATACAGCAAACTGGCAAAGCACTTCGGGCCGGCAGTCGGCATTACTGCCAACATCAAGCAAAACACCTACGGTGCCATCTTCTTTAGGAACTATAGATGCAATGCAAGGGCGTTGAACGCCTTCGATAGCTTTAACGCTATACAGTGAACCTACCAGCATTGCACCGGTATTGCCATTGCTGGCAAAACCATCCAGTTCTTTGTTCTTTAGCATTTGAAAACCGAGCCCAATACTTGAATTGGGTTTATTGTTAATGGCCCTGAGCGGAGATTCAGCCATTTCAATAACTTCGGTTGTGTGCACAATATCAAAGTCCGATTCGTTCACTTTGTGCTCGTGCAGCAAAGGAACTATCTTATCCCGGTCGCCTATAAGAACGAGCCTAACACTTGCAGGCAAGCTGCGAAGTGCCAATACGGCTCCTCCGACTGTAGTTTTAGGGGCGTAATCGCCGCCCATTATATCCAGCCCTATTCTCATAAGCCAAGGGTTGAGCTTATTGAAAATCTAATCATAAAGTGTTGCAAATTATGCAGAAACACTCTTTTCTATAGCCTGTTTTCCTTTGTAAAAACCGCACTCTGGGCATACGCGGTGGCTAAGCACCGGTGCACCGCAGTTGCTGCAGGTTGACAATGTAGACGCAACCGCTTTGTAGTTGGTTCTGCGCTTTCTTCCACGGCTTTTCGAGTGTCTTCGTTTCGGGTGTGGCATAGTTGTTTGTTTTTAATTAATTGTTTGGTTTTTCTGTGTGTGAAGAATGCATACCGCCATTTGACATGTATTGTTCTTCATTGCTCTTTTTTACTTCTAGCTTCTTTAATTTCTTTAATATTTCTGCATTACAAAGGCTGTTACCTTCCCTGTCGTTACCATGTATGCGCTGCATTGGCAGCGATAATACAACATATTGATAAACAAAAGGTGCAATATCTATATCTTTTTCACCGCTCGTAAGCGAAACCATTTCATCGTCTTCGTTATGTTCCTTACTATCGGTCTTTACAATCAGTTGGCGTTCAAGGTGTATGTTTTGTTTAAAATCATCTCCGCAACGGTCGCAGGTAACGGTTACTGTCCCTTCAATGTTAAAGTGGAACATCATTATAGGCGAGTTCTTGGTAAACGTTACAATAGCCTTTAAATCTGCTTCATGTATATCATCAAAGTTGTTTTCACGGAATAGCTCCCCTTCTATTGTAAACAGAAAGCTATAGTCCCCGTTTTTAAGAGGGGCTAATGAAATTATACATGCGGTATCTTTGACTCTCACTTTTTTTGCGAAAAAACGGTGCAAAAGTAAGATTTTATTTTGATTTAAGACACATTTCCTTAAATCAGTGTTTCCCTAAAGAAATTCATGTATTCATCGGCCTTTTTATGCTTGAAAAGCAGGCGGAAGTTCTTTTGGGATATATAGAAGTGCTGATAGGAGTCGGGCGATAGGGTTTTAAACAGGGCAGGGGTACCGTTTATGAAGTTGTAATAGTTTTTAGCCTTATCCGGGCTGTTAAAGGTCTTCATAATAACCATTAACTGGTTGGGGTTCAAGAATATTTGGTCAGATGTAAGGTTGTCCTGGCTAAAGGTTTTGGCGTTCATATCGGTAATGCCCGACACCATAGTGCTGATCTTTTGCGATTCCTTATTATCTACCAGCAACACCCACAGGTAAATACTATCCTTATCTTGTGAGTAAGTTACTCTGTTTGTGTCAATTACGGGCTTTTCTGCCGGTTTCTTGTTCAGGTAATCTAATATAGACTGGGCCAACTGTTTAACCGAATCTTTAGGATAAAGTACGGTAACCTTATTCAGGGCATTCTTATACGCATCAAGCCCTTGGGTAGCACCTATAGCAACCGCTTTTAAAAAGGCAAACTTTGGAGTGTACTCGTTATCGGCATACGTAGAGTCGGCTTGTTGGGCGTTCATTAATACCTGTGCGTAGTTTTCAGCATTATACGCTTGCATGGTAGCAGTATATAGTTTTAATATTTCCTGGTGGGTTGCCTCACGTTGGTGGGCATATTTATCAGGATTGGTTATTAAAAGAGCATATTGCGAATCAGGGTATTTGGTAAGCAACAGGTTTTTGTAATAATCTCTGCGCTCATCATTGTGCATCTTATCATATATAATATAGAGCTCGTAATACACCAGCAGTTTGTATTTGTTTTCAGGAAAACGGCTGGTCAAATCTTCAAACTCGGCAGAAGATTTATGGTAGTTATGCAGGTATTCTTTATAAATGGCTCCTGCATTATAATAAGCATCTATCACACTATCGGTCGATTTTTTCATAGCCACATCGGTCAGCGGAAGGTGCTTTAAGTAATAGGCTTCGTTGTACTTATCATTAGCCGAATCTTTAGCTGCCTTCGCATCTTTTTTAGCTTTCGTCGAATCAGCCCCACCGCTTGCATCCGCAGTTATGGTGCCAACAGCATTTGCGTTAATGGTCTTTTTGCTTCGGCGCCAATCATCTTCTAAAATACGGTTACCCCATGTTTTTACAAACTCGGTAATACCCTGCTGTAAGGATGCAGGATTGTAAAAATACCACTTGCCATTAGCCAAAGCAGGCCCCTGGTTAACGTTGGTGGTACCATTTTGCGCCGCTAATGCCGAATCTTGTTTCTTTTGCTTAGCATCCGCTTCAGCTTTCTTTTCGCCTGCAATCATATCGTTAATAAATTTATCACGATCTGGCTTGCTCATTTTTGCAATCCGCTGCACGCTATCCTGGTAGGCAATAATATCGAGGTAGGTAACCAATTTTTGTAAGTGTTCTTTTTTAGCTACAATTGAATCACGCCCTCTGAAGGTTTTAGGTAATGATGTAAGAGTACTGTCGAAGTATTTTTTCGAACGCACATATTCTTCAACATCAAAATTATAGTCGGCCAGGTTTAAATAAGAGATTGCTTTTTGCGTGGCATTTGTGGTACTAACCCTTACCGATTTATTTAAGTCTTTAATATATAGTGGTGTGTCTTTTTCTTTCGCTGCAATTTGTGCTAATGCAAAGTATATCTGATCGCGTTCATCTACATACTTGGTAGGCTTTAACATCTTTATCAGTTCTGCCTTTACTTTTTGGTTCTCTTTATCGCCCCCCATAAATAACATAGCCCTGAAAATGGTCGCTTCAAATTCAAGCTCAGGGAGGGGGTGGTTCGTTAGGGTGAGGCTGTAATATTTATAAGCCTTAGCGTTTTCGCCTTCTTTCGATGCCAATTGACCTAATATAAAATAGTATCGTGCATTTACCTGTTTCTTCTTTTCTGTTTTAACTGTTTTCTCTAACCATTTTTGTACATCTTCCCATTGGCCAATACGTTCGTAATAGTCAGCAATGGTAGCATAAAGTAAAGGATACAGCCTTTTTGATAATTCTTTGTTATTCTTTAAATAGTCAATAATTTCTTCTGATTTAGAAACGGCTCCCATTTGGTTAAATGCCCTTGCCTGCCATATCATAGCTTCATAACGCATATCGGTCTTGCGATATTCACGTGATGCATAATCGAGTTCATCAATACTGGCTATGTATTCGTTCTTATAAAGATTGGCCTGCGCCATTAGTAAGTAACAATATTTGGTGTACTTATTAGCGTCGGCAATTTCGTGGTGAGCCTTATCGGTAATAGTGTGGTTCTCTATCATCAACTGGCATTTTTTAATGGCCCTGTCCATTTGCGGGAATATGCTTTGCACCTCGTTCGATTCAGCATAAATAAACACGGGCAGAATATCGGTGTAGTCGTCTTTGTGGGTAGAGTTTAGTTTATCTATCCCCTCGTTAAAGGACATTTTACCCCAAAAATACCCATTGAAATGCGTGCAGGTGGTATGGAACTTACGTATAAGCCAGGTGTTCTTTTCTGTTGTGCATGAGTGCAATAGCACCAACAGGCAAAGTAAAAGGACTGTATTTGATATTTTTCGGATGAAGGTCAAGTACTTAACGATTAAGCTACTAATAACTGAATTTTTAAGAAAATAGTGTGTAAAAATAAGAATTTGGGGCTTAGAATGAGGGGTAGTATATAATGGGGACAATTAACTATAGGGTGATATTATGACTATAATATCCATTTCTGAGGTTTTTTGCCTCTCTAAATCTCTTATTAAGGCAGCTTTATTAGAGATAAAGTCTGCTTTATCGTAAATAAATATAACAAGGGTTTTACAATTTCCGTGTGATTTATACTTCCCAATGTCTATAAGCAATTGTTCACCTAATTCTTTGTCTTTAAGTTTATCACTAGCCATTTTGACTTCTATGCCAATATTTTCATTCTTTAGTATGAAATCTATTTTGGTATTGCTTCCAGCATTACTCATATTAAAGTCCTCCCTTCTAACGTCTTCGAAATTTAACTGTAAGTAAGAATGAAGAATATCTTGAACATCATATTCGTCATTAACTTCTATTATAGACCTCTTATCTCTTCGTTCACGCAGTTTAATCGCTGCTTTATGAAAATTCTTTAGCATTCTCTCGAGATCATGTAAAGCATCATTTGAACCAATTATATTTTCATTTGTATCATTTCCTTGAGGTTCATTTGAAATAATAGTAACCTTAAATTCATTTATATCTTTTCCGCAACCTGGCAGTGTTTCAAACCTAATTAGTTTTTTTTCTTCTAGCTCTTGGAGGTATTCTTTTAATTGTGTTTCTGAATGTATATATTCTTCTATATCATTGGGTCTCAAGAGAATTACATATGATTGGAGTTTTTTCGATAATTCAGTAAACCACCGCCAAAAGGTATCGATTTTTTCCCATTTCTTGTCTTTGCGAAGTATCCAATCACTAAATATTCTCTCGGCTAGGTGATCCTTTTGAATATTAATCCTTACGTCAAAAAAATGAGAGTTGTAATGATTGTAAAGTGGCCAGGAGTTAAAGTTGCTATCATCAATAGCAGCAATGGAAATCATTTCGCTATATTTTTTCCATCCGAAATTAATTTGAGCTTCCATAGCTATAGTTAGTAATGTGCCATAAGCATTGTTACTATCTGAATTTTTGCTTTTTACAAAAATCCAATAATCAACTTCTGTTTCATTGCGTTCTTTTTTGATTGTTGGTCTTATATTGAAAATGAACGAGCTATTAGCCTGGTTATTATTATCTAATCTTTCATATGTTGTAGTAGCGAACCCTTTGTTTGAGAAGTAGTGCGATAATCTATTTATAAGTATATGGTCATCTTCAACCCCAATAATAGAGATTCTTGGTTTTTGGAGATTGCTATTTTCGGAGAATATGCTTTTGGGGCGTGTAGAAATCAGCTCTTCGATTTTGGAAACTCCTTCTTTGCTTATCTTAAATTTATTATTGTCTATTATTTTTATATAGTTTTTGAATTCTAACCTTTCAAATATTCTCCGAAATTCATCTTCATCTTTCGCATTCACAATCCAGGTCTCTTTGGGGTCGAAGCTGAATTCAATGTTTTGATTACCGCCATTATGATATATCCATTCAAGATAAAGTAAGACTCTTTTTTCAAAGTCTTCATTCTTCGGATAATTGGTAATTCTTATAAACCTTTCTACTAATTCCTTTGTTATGAAACAATCTTTATCGAAAGGCCACTCTTTTCTATAAAGTAATGATTTTAATACTTTCTTATAATCTGGGAATAGACCAGTATCATTTGGAAATTTTAGAAGAAAAGTTTGAGAATTGTAAACAACCTCGTATTGGAAGCCACCTTCAATGTCTGAATATTTCTGAATAGGCAGATCAGTTAATATGCAAGCATCTATTGCCATATTGATATTAAATTTTACAACGGAATATTTCCGTGCTTCTTCCTTGGCAGTTTATCTACCTTGTTCTTAAGCATATCGAAAGCTTTAATAAGCTTGCTGCGGGTATCTTCCGGTAATATAACTTCATCAACATAACCCCGTTCTGCAGCACGGTATGGGTTGGCAAAGTGACCGATATAGTCTTCTTCTTTTTCTTTCAACTTAGCAGCAGGGTCTTTGGCTTCTGTAATTTCTTTTTTAAAGATGATCTCAGCAGCGCCACGTGCACCCATAACTGCAATTTCGGCAGTTGGCCAAGCGTAGTTCATATCGGCGCCAATGTGTTTCGAGTTCATTACGTCGTAAGCGCCTCCGTATGCTTTACGTGTAATAACCGTAATACGCGGTACGGTTGCTTCGCAAAAAGCGTAAAGCAATTTTGCACCGTTCGAAATAATACCGTTCCACTCCTGGTCGGTGCCCGGTAAAAAGCCCGGTACATCTTCAAATACTAATAAAGGAATATTGAAGGCATCGCAGAAACGTACAAAACGTGCTGCTTTTAATGACGACTTAATGTCTAACACACCTGCAAGGAAAGCAGGTTGGTTAGCTACAATGCCAATGCTTTTACCTGCCAAGCGGGCAAAGCCCACCAACATGTTTTCGGCATAGTTCTTATGTACTTCAAAAAACGAATCGGTATCAACCACTTCGTTAATTACCTCCCTCATATCGTAAGGTTGGTTAGGGTTGGCAGGTATAATGTTATTTAAGCCTTTGCGTTTTTCGTCTCCCGGTTCATATGGTACCGATGGAGCATCTTCTTCGCAGTTTTGCGGTACGTAACTGAGCAATTGCTTAATATAATTCAAACATTCAACGCCATTGGCGCAGCTAAAATGTGCCACACCCGATTTTGATGAATGGGTAGAAGCACCGCCTAATTCTTCTGAGGTTACTTCTTCATGCGTTACTGTTTTAACCACGTTAGGACCGGTAACAAACATATACGAAGTGTTCTCTACCATTAATATAAAGTCGGTAATGGCGGGTGAATAAACTGCACCACCTGCGCAGGGGCCCATAATGGCCGATATTTGAGGTATTACACCCGATGCTAATGTATTGCGATAAAAAATATCGGCATAGCCGCCAAGCGATACTACACCTTCTTGTATACGTGCTCCGCCAGAGTCGTTAAGGCCCACAACCGGTGCGCCATTCTTCATGGCAAGGTCCATAATACGGCATATTTTTTCGGCATGAGATTCTGATAATGAACCACCGAAAACTGTAAAGTCCTGTGCAAAAACATAAACCAGGCGGCCGTTAACTTTACCGTAACCGGTTATAACGCCATCGCCCAAATATTTTTCACGTTCCATACCAAATTCGGTAGAGCGGTGGGTAACAAACATGCCAATTTCTTCAAAGGTACCTTCATCTATAAAAAGGTTAACACGCTCGCGTGCAGTAAGTTTTCCTTTTTTATGTTGAGAATCGATACGTACCTGCCCACCGCCAAGGTGCGATAGGGCTATCTTTTCATTGAGTTCGTTTATCTTATTATCCATAGAATGAGAGTATTTAAATACAAATATCGAATGCCGAATAATGAATACTGAATGCCGAAATAAGAACAATTGAAGTTTTGTTTTTTACTTCAGTACTGGATATTCCTTGTTCGATATTCATTATTTGATTTTAGTATGACAGTTTGCAAAGTTAAAAGGAGAAATGGATTAGCGAAATATGGACTGAAATTAATATGGAATTGATTTTTTAATGCTTAAAAATTCGTAGCTTTCGGAATTATTGCTTAAGCATTTTACTATGAACCCCATGCCAATGAAAAAACTACCATTCATGCTTTGCCTGTTATTTAGTGCAGGTACGGTAATGGCACAAATGGCAACTTCTTCAACTCCACCAACTAATAGTGCTGCAACACCACAAAAAAGCGGTGTGCGAATTGTACCACACGACACTTTAGTTAAACCTAACGGTGGCGATACCATTATGGGTATACCTTATTTTATACGTATTGGCGAAGGAACAGGAGGAGTAAAGATAGGTGTGTCGACCATTGATGATGTTACCAGGCTTTTTGGAGATACAAAGATTACTCTTGAAAAATCGAAGCGCGGCGGACAAGAGTACACCGAACGCGCGTTGAATTATAAAAAGAAGGGACTGAAATTTTTTGCATTGAACGATGCTTCGAATATTATTTATTCCATTGAAGTATCGATGAAAGGGGCACGTACCGAAAAGGATATTTTAATTGGCACCAGCACACAAGATGATGTGTTGCATGCATACGGAGAGCCATCGTACCGTTCGCCCGAAAGCCTTGATTATGATGGACAAGGCGTGGTGTTTCAGTTTAGTAATGGCTTACTTAGTAAAGTATTGCTGATTAAGAAAACATAAAACCTGAAATCACCCTGTGTCATCTCTATCAAATAGAGAGGGGTGAATAAAAAGTAAATGATAACTACAAATAATATAAACTGCTAAAGTACTTTTCCCTTCTCTATTTTTAGAGAAGGGTTGGGAATGAGTAATAGAACATGGAAACAGCAACCATTAACCCGGCTATACACGAAAGCTGGAAGAAAGAACTAAGTGATGAATTTGCCAAGCCTTACTTTGCACAACTGAAACAGTTTTTGATTGAGGAAAGGCAAAAGCATACAATATATCCTCCCGGTAAGCTTATGTTCTCTGCATTTAACCATACGCACTTTAATAATGTAAAGGTTGTGATATTGGGGCAAGATCCTTATCATGGTCCCGGACAAGCCAACGGGCTTTGCTTCTCTGTAAGTGACGGAATAAAGATGCCGCCCTCACTGGTGAATATTTTTAAAGAAATAAATAGTGACCTCGGATACCCAATACCAACATCAGGCAACTTAGAGCGTTGGGCCGACCAGGGCGTGTTGCTGCTCAATGCTATGCTAAGTGTAAGAGCTAACGAGCCGGGATCGCACCAAGGAAAAGGATGGGAACAATTTACCGATAGCGTTATACAACATATATCGAAAGATAAGAGCGGAGTAGTGTTTTTGCTTTGGGGTAGGTATGCACAAGCTAAAGAAGCATTGATTGACGCAAGCAAACATCATATTTTAAAAGCAGCGCATCCATCACCTTTTTCGGCCTATAATGGGTTTATGGGCTGCAAGCATTTTTCGAAAGCAAATGAATTGCTAAGTAAGCAAGGGCTTAAGGAAATAGATTGGCACTAATAGTTCCCACCACTAAGACGCTAAGAACGCGAAGTTTCACTGAGATTCAGTTGTTTCTTGTTGAGCATGATTCAAGTCATGGCGGACATATTCACTTATAGCTTACATTTGATTCATCAAATTCAATAATTGAAAAGCCTAGTATCTATACTATTATTGTTTGCCTTTATAACGGTAAACTTTAGCAAGGTTATACTTGTTGGCTATTACGAGTTGAATAAAAAGCAAATTACCGAACAGTTTTGCGTGAATAAAGACAAGCCACAACTGCATTGTTGCGGTAAGTGTATGCTAAAGAAAAAATTAGCCGAACAGGAAGCCGAACAAAAATCGCCTGCTGTACCCGATATTAAAAATGAAATTCAATTGTTCGGTTCGCCGATTGCCATATACATTAATAATGGAGCAGGTGCATTTATAAATATAAGTTCTCCTTATAACAAGTCACTCCAACTGGGAGTTAATGGCTCTGTGTTCCGCCCGCCATGCGCATAGTTTTTAATTAATATGTCACCTGCAAATGCAGCGTGATGTGATTTTATTTTAATTAAGAACGTATAAAATTTATTTTATGAAAAACGTTATTACGTTAGTTTCATTATTTCTATTATTCGGTACTGCTGCATTTGCTCAATCATTGAGCGGTACTGTTGTCGATTCAGCAGGAGGGCAAGGAATACCGGGAGCCATTGTTTATTTTCCTGAACTTAAAATTGGTACTACTACCGACTCGGCAGGCAATTTTAAAATGACTTCGATGCCAAGTGGTACCTACGAAATGAAAGTGAAGATATTAGGATATTCCACTTTGACCCAGCAAGTAACTATAAAGGATAATTCAACCTGCACCTGCAATTGCAAAATGGGGGCTTCTTGCTGTTCATCAAACGAGGTAGTAATTACAGCATTGGGTAATATTACCAATACGCAGCGCTCGCCTATGCCTGTAGATATAGTAACACACGATATGCTGTTGCAAAGCACATCGAGTACGGTTATTGATGCCATATCAACCCAGCCCGGTGTAAACATGACTACTGAAGGCCCCGGTACTACAAAGCCCCAAATTAATGGGTTAGGATTTGACCGTGTGTTGGTGTTAACAGACGGATTGAGGCAAGAAGATTTTCAATGGGGAGATGACCATGGAATTTTAATAGATCCTTATGCTATTTATGATGCAGAAATTATTCGTGGACCTGCGTCTTTACAATATGGTGCAAGCGCTGAAGCCGGTGTTATAAGTTTTAAAACTCAGCCTTTTGCCGAAAATGGTACTACACAAGGTAGTGTACTTACAGAGTATCAAACCAACAATGGCCTTATAGGAACTTCTGTGGATATTGGTGGAAACCATAATGGATTTGTTTGGGATTTGCGTGCAAGCAATGAAGATGCCCATGATTATTGGGATCCGAAAGATGGCTATGTGTGGGGCACAGCTTGGCAACAAGATAATGCAAGGTTAACCCTTGGCCTTATTAAATCGTGGGGGTATAGCCGCATATCGGTAAGCGTGTTAGAAAGACGTATAGAGGTACCCGATGGCAACCGCGATAGCACAGGCCGCTTTATGTATGATGCTCCGCAAAACGGACAACTTTATCCGAACAAGAATGCTTATATGGCTTATAATCCAACCATTGCAGGCGATAAGATTTTGGGTGAAATGCAAACCTGGTGGCAGAACAGTATTAATGTGGGTGCCGGAAAATTGGGCATAGATATAGGTTTTACCCAAAGTATACACCATGATATTGATACCGGCACTGTTGGTTCAGGCAACTTTGAAGTAAAAGATATTCCTTATTCTTTTAACTATAAACTATCAACTGATAACTATAAACTTACGGCAGGTGTTAATGGAACTTATGAGTTTGAGAATAACTATGCTGAGCCTGCTGCTCCGTATATAGGAGATTTTGAAATACCAAACTACACCGATTTTCAGGCGGGTGCTTATGCCATTTTGCAAAAGGATTATAAAAACCTTACCCTTAGTGGTGGCTTACGGTACGACTATAATAATTTTGTTGGGCAAAGCATGTACCTGGCTAATGCGGGTACCCCTGAGCAAGCTGTTGTTTCTGCTTCAGCCCCGGGCGCAGCCTTGCAATTCCCTTCATTTAATAATAGCTATACAGGGCCATCGGGTAGCATAGGTGCCTCATACCAATTGCCCGATAATAATTATGTGAAGCTGAATGTTTCAAAAAGTTTCCGTGCTCCGTCTATTGATCAGCTTACCAGTAACGGGATAAATATTGGTGTGAATGCATTCCAACAAGGTAGCTTGAATTTAAAAGCAGAGGAAGGTTACCAGGTAGATTTGGCTTATGGTAATAATGGTAAGGATGTGAGTTTTGAAGTTGACGGGTTTTACAATGTCATAAATAATTTCATTTTTCCTGTCAGGGTACAATCGAAAGTTAGCGGTGACTCAATGATGGATGGTGTTCCGTTTTTTCAATACATAGCTAATAAAGCAATTATCACCGGCTTCTCGGGGTACTTTAATATACACCCGTATGATACAAAATGGATAGAGATAGATAACAATTTTACTTATGTATATTCTTATCTGCCTAATCAGACTGATTCAACCCAACATATTCCATGGACACCGGCGCCGCGACTTACGACGGAGATTAAATTTAAGTTGACGGATAAGAAAAGTTCTATACTCAGGAACACCTATATTGAATTCGGGTTGACAAAAGATTGGGCGCAGAATGATATTTACAGCGCTTTGTATAGCGAAATACCGTCTCTTGCTTATACCTTATTTAATGCCGGAGTGGGCACCAATTTTGTAGATCGCACAAGCGGAAGAACAATATGTTCGCTATTTATTAATTGTAACAACTTACTGAACATTGGTTATGCCGATCATTTGAATTTGGCACAGTATTTCCTGGCCTATAATGGTTCGCCGGTGACTGTTACCAATCAAAGTCAGGGTATTTACAATATGGGCCGCAACGTAGGGTTCAAGCTGCTTTTCCCGATAGGAGGACATAAAACGCAAATAGCTGAGAAGACAATGGATATGAATTAAAAATGGCTGAATGATGCATGAACAGGGCTATTGTACGTCGAGTTATTAACAAAAAGCCCCATTTTTCAACATTTTTCAAAAATTCGTCGCAGAAAAGTAGCAATTGATGAGTATTTGGTATATATTCGTTTTAATTAATTAAGCGTATTAACCATAAAAACCAAACCAAATGAACAAAGCAGAATTAGTAGACGCAATTGCTTCTGAATCAAAATTATCAAAAGCATCTGCAGAAAAAGTTCTCGACTCTTTCGTTAACCAAACAACCAAAGCTCTTAAAGGCGGCCACCGTGTTGCTTTAGTAGGCTTCGGTTCTTTTTCAGTTGCAAAACGTGCAGCTCGTAACGGAAGGAATCCTCAGACAG
>JABDHI010000008.1 GCA_013285655.1 Bacteroidota bacterium | reverse complement strand
CCACGATGCTTCGCTCGAAGAACAGATTGAAAAGAGTGAAATAGCTAAACAGGTTATGCAGTCGGTTAATGAGCATTTGCAGTGGGAAATTGCAGAGCACAAGAACCTGGGTGCAAAGCTTAAGAAAATGATAGAGGAAAAAGAATGGTTGCTTAAAGAAGTAAACCATCGTGTAAAGAATAACCTGCAAATTATTACCAGTATACTTAACCTGCAAATTAACCAAATGCATGATAAGAAACTGGTACCTGTTATGCGCGAATTTCAAAATAGGTTCTATGCCTTATCGTCGATATATTCCAGCTTGTACCATACCGAAGCCGATGAGGAAATAGATATTTCAACTTACCTCAAAGATCTTACACACAATCTTTTTGTATCCTATTCTGATCCTGAAAAGCGAATTGTAATAGACTGCGAAACTGCCCGCATATTCATGGACTATGACCATGCTATAACCTGCGGATTGATAGTAAATGAACTTGTTTCCAACTCTATTAAATATGCTTTCCCGGGCAAAAAGAAAGGTGGAATAAAAGTATTACTGAAACAAGCCGGAAAGAAAATTCGGTTGGAAGTTTCAGATAACGGCGTTGGTATAAAACCAGCGGCCCGTAAAAAAGCCCATGTTTCATTGGGGCTTCAATTGGTAGATAGCCTTGTAACTCAATTAAAGAACGGAACAATAAAAAAACAATCTGGTTCAACCGGTACTAAATACGCTATTGCGTTTACTTCCGGCACTGTAACTAAGAAAACCTCCAAATAACCATACATGAAAAAAACAAGCGTACTTATTGTAGAAGACGAAGTTATTATTGCCCGCGACCTTAGCCAGACCTTAACCAAATTAGGTTACCAGGTTGTTGGCCATTGTGTAAAAGGCGAAGATGCCATTGATATGGTGGAAGAAAAAACACCGGATATTGTATTAATGGATATCATGTTAAAGGGCGACATGACAGGTATTGATGCAGCTAAAGAAATTCGTAAGAAATTCCAGGTGCCTATTGTGTACCTTACTGCATATTCTGACGAAGATAGTATTGGCCGTGCAAACACCTCAGGCCCTTCCGGGTATTTGGTAAAGCCATTTAAGGCGAATGATCTTCGTGCAACTATCGAAACTGCATTGTATCGTTTTAACGAAGAATTAAAGCTTCGTAAAGAAAATGAAATGCTTTATCATTTGGTGCAGAACAAAGACTCAAAAGATATTCTCTTTGTGAAATCGAGTTTCCAGTTGGTTAAGGTTATAATGAAAGATATATTGTACGTAGAAGCATTAAAGGACTACGTTACTTTGCACACCATTGGTGGTAAGTACATTATCCGCTCAACCATGAAGGGCATTCAGGAGAAATTGCCTCCTGAGAATTTCATCCGTGTGCACCGTTCGTTCATTGTTCGTATAGATAAGATCATATCTATCGACCATGCTAAGGTGATATTGGAGTATAACAAGGAAGTTCCGGTTGGTGGATTGTATAAAGAAGAATTCCTGAAGAAGATAAATACTATTTAATAAACTAATAGTATTCCCGTAATAATGCGGAAGATGGCTATTGGTGATTTGATCTTTATGCAAATATTATCACGTTTGACCTGACTGGGTTGCCTCTAACCTTGGCAGGTGTCCAGGGTTTCATTGATTGTAATAAGCGCACTATCTGCTCAATTCTTTTGTCCGTAGTTTGATAGTTTATGCGAGCATTAATATCACTCAGTGTTCCGTCCTTATTGACAAAGAAGTCGATACTTATATTTGTTCCCTTGTCTTTCTTTACAATTTTATAAAGCTGGTCTTTAAAAAACTGAATTGTTGATTCCCGTCCTTCTTCGAAGTAAGGATATGTAAACGACTTGAATTTATTTTCTTCGTATTCATGTGCCCACATGCTATCTATTGAAAAAACCGCAGCAGGGATAACCATGAAGTAAGGATCGGGAACGATATGTTCAAATTCCTTGCTGTCTATTTTTTCATCTGATATAGATTTAATATAATATCTCCTTTCTGTTTTGCCTAAAATTTTTAGTTCATATTCTAATGCTACATTTTTAAATGTCAAAGGTGTCCAGGGGTAAATTATTCCCGGCTTTATTTTGTCTGTCAACCAAACTTCCACTGTTACCTGGTCTCCATGCTTAATGATATATTTCTGGCATTTATAACCTAAAATGTCTTTAAATTCATTTGTAACCTTAATAGTTGTGTCGCCATAATTGCTTGATAAAGCCTCTCTAATAAGCCCCTCAGGGGTGTAATAAATGAAGTACTTGTTTTTGTTAATGCCTGGTGATGATGGATCATCAATTAGCCCCAGAATTTCATTTGTCTTCTTGTCATAAATGTATTTTCGGGCAGCGCCATAAGCAAATTTTTCTCGTATTAAGGCGTTGTCCTGGTTAAATAGAACCTCTAATTCCCAATCTGAAGTTGTTGCTTCTCCCGATATGGAGTATGTGAGTTTCCCTTCTCTCAAATCAACAGTAGTATCCTTCAAAGTCGAAACTCGTCCATTACAACTATTCAATAGGAAAGAAATGAATAATATTTGTAGCAGTCTCATGAAGGTGATCTTTTAGTAGAGTAGTAGCCTATTCTCTTTACTTACGTGCAGACTAAAGAATTATTTAAGCCAGTTCAAAGTCAATAAACTTTTTAATAAGGTCCGTCTTTTTTACTTTAACGGTCACGTCCTGTCCTAATTGGAAGCGCTTACCAGTACGCTTGCCTTTCAGGCAATAGTTCTGTTCGTCGTAGTAATAAAAGTCATCTTGCAGGTCGCGGCCGCGCACAAAGCCTTCGCACTTATTTGCTTTTAGTTCTACAAAAAAGCCATATTCGGTAACGCCTGAAATTAATCCTTCGAATACTTCAGCAGCATGGGTTTGCATAAACTGCACTTGCTTGTATTTTACCGAAGAACGTTCTGCTTCTTCAGCAGTGCGTTCCAGCTTTGAACAGTATTTGCATTGTTCTTCCAACTCGTGTCTGTCTGCTGTGGTCTTGCCGGTAGTAAGGAATTCTTGTAACAAGCGATGAACCATCAAGTCAGGATAACGGCGAATAGGAGAGGTGAAGTGGGTGTAATACTCAAATCCTAAGCCATAGTGGCCAATGTTTTTTGTTGTGTAAATAGCCTTTGCCATAGTACGTATGGCAAGCAGGTTTAATATATTCTCGTAAGGTTTTTCTTTTGCATCGCCAAGCAATTCATTCATTGAATTAGCAATGTTACTCGATTTATCAAAGCTTGACTTAATGCCCGATTTGCGAAGGAACTCTACAAACTTCTGTATCTTTTCAGTATCGGGCACATCGTGTACACGGTAAACAAAAACATTTCGTTTCTTTTTGTCGTCGTGGCTGTGTTGCTCATCTTTTTTAGGCTTACCAACCAACTCGGCAACCTTGCGGTTAGCCAGTAACATAAAATCTTCAATCAGTCGGTGCGAATCATTCGCCTCCATAAACTTTACGCCAGTCGGGTTACCCTTAGCATCTAAAATAAAACGCACTTCAGTCTTTTCAAACGCTATCGAGCCTTCTTTCATGCGTCGCGCACGTAAGGTTTTAGCTAACTTATTTAACGTATGTACTTCACTCGATAAACGATCTTCTTTTCCTTCCAGTATCTCCTGCACTTCTTCGTAATTGAATCGGTGAGTAGAGTTTATTACTGTTCTTCCAAACCATTCGTGTTGTATCTCGGCTTTATCATTCAATTCAAATACAGCCGAAAAGGTTAGTTTGTCTTCGTGTGGATTAAGCGAACAAGCTTCGTTCGATAATGCTTCAGGCAACATAGGTATAACCCTATCAACTAAATAAACCGAGGTTGCGCGTTTTGTTGCTTCTACATCAATAGGTGAGCCGGGCTGTACATAATGGCTAACATCAGCAATGTGTACACCAACTTCCCAATTACCATTATCTAATTTCTTTATTGATAGTGCATCATCAAAGTCCTTGGCATCAGCAGGGTCAATGGTAAATGTTGTTATCTGTCTGAAGTCACGTCTTTTCGCTAACTCTTCATCCGATATTTTTATACGGAGGTTCTCAACTGCTCTCTTAACTTCTTTCGGGAATTCTAATGGCAGGCCATATTCCTCAATGATAGAATTCATCTCGGCAGTATGCTCTCCCGGTTGGCCGAGCACTTCCAGTATTGCTCCGGTAGGGTTCTTGTCCGATTTTTCCCAATGTGTTATTTCAACTCTTACTTTCTGTCCGTCTTTAGCGCCGTTTATTTTGGTGAGCGGTACATAAATATCTACAGGCACTTTCGAATTATCAGGTACCACAAAAGCGTGTCCGTTTGATAATTGGAGGGTACCACTGTAGGTGGTTTTGCCACGGGTAATTATTTCTACAACTTCTCCTTCGGGCCTGTCTAAATGACGACTGTGCTTTATCGCAACTTTAACAATATCACCGTTCAATGCACGGTTCGTGCGGTCGCGTGGTATATAAATATCTTTAGTTAAGCCGGGCGAAATAATAAAAGCTGCTCCAGAGGCCTTCATGTCGACCGTGCCGGTTACATAGCGTTGTGCTTTCTCTTGCCTCTGTCTTCCTTTAGTTTGTTTCCTCATTTACCCATACGTTGTCTTACTGCTTCAAACAATACCACAGCAGTACTTACCGATACGTTCAACGATTCTATTTTACCCATTAGCGGTATGCGCACCTGGGTATCGCACATTCTCAATATTTCTTTCGAAATACCACTGCCTTCTGATCCCATAACAATAACAGTAGGCACTTTATAATCTACACTGGTATAAAAGTATTCTCCTTTCTCGGTACAAGCCACTGCTTGCAATCCTCCGTCTATAAGGAATTGCAAAGTTTCAGATATGTCTTTCTCACGGCAGATAGGTAATAAATTCAATGCACCTGCAGAAGCTTTCATGGTCTCTTCGTTTATCTGCGCTGAACCTTTTTGCGGAACAATAACTGCATCAGCGCCTGCGCATTCTGCGGTACGTATAATGGCACCCAAATTACGCACGTCAGTTATCTGGTCAAGCAAAACGAATAATGGTGTTTTACCAGCTTCAAAAATTCCGGGTAACAGGTTCTCTGCTTTATGGTAAGTAACCTCAGCCATGTAAGCTATAACGCCCTGATGGTTTTTGCCACTTAAGCGGTTCAGCTTTTCAAGCGGTACATATTGAAAATGTATTTCGTGCTGACGAAGCAAAAAGAGTAACTCTTTCGATAATGGTCCTTGCAGGTTATTTTGTACAAATACCTTTTCCAGTTCCTTGCCGCTTTCTATAGCTTCAATTACCGGGTGCAGGCCAAATATCATAGGGCTTTTTATAGGCATAATTTTAATAAAGTGCTAAGATACGAGACTGGGGCTTTGTTCTTACCTAGTTCAGTAAGAGTTTTCAAGGGGTTTTAAACAAAAAGAGTGGGCAGTGGTTAGTGAATAGTGATTAGTCAGGCTGCATTGTATATCAATTGCCGTCTGCTTTAGCTGACGGATATAAAAACAGAACCAGTTTTAGGTTTTAGCCCAAATAGAATATTGTTTAGGCTAAAGCCAAAAATATGTACTGCCTTGTGACCGTCAGCTAAAGCAGACGGCAATTAAATGGACGAAAATCATCCACCTTTAAAGCCAAGTTCATTCACATAAATGTTAACCTTTTTCCATTCCAATGTATCTATATGGCCTTCATCGACTTTTCTTATCCAATCAACAAAAGGACAGATTTTTAATCGATCAATTGTCCTCATACATCTTGGACTATTGTCCATGTCATCCATTTGGAATTCAATTGTTCTACTGGCCTGATGTCGGTTTTGGTACAATATTGTATCTGTTTTCCAAGGGCGATTCCAAATAAAAAATAAATTGAAAAAGAAACAACAGATTGCAACAACAAATGGAATAGAAGTTTTAAAAATATTGCTTTTGAGTTTTAATAGTGAGCCAATTTTAATAACAGCAAATGAGATGAAATAAATTACAATTAGATTTAATACAAGTCGATTATTGATATAGAAATTCTTAGAGAAAGCATCAAGCAAAAGCAAGGCTAATGAAAAGATAAAGAGCACATATGTAATGACTCTTTGCATTTTATTATAAGTACTGCCCCAGTTTCCCTAAAGGCTTTTTAATCAAGGTAAACGGGCCGGGTTTCAGGTTGTTTATCTTCCAGGCTTTTCTGTCTTCTTGGTTTGCCTTAATGCGTCTAGCCAATGAGCTGTTGCTGGTTCCACCTGTGCGCATTTTTACCAATACTTCGGGTATATAGGTTGCTTTTAGTTTATGCTTGTAAAGCATGCGAAGCATTAATTCGTAATCGGCTGAAATAGCAAATGTTGTATTGTATCCACCATATTCATCGTACCATTTCTTTTTCAAAAAGAAAGTAGGGTGGGGCGGCATCCAGCCTTTCATAAAAAGGTCATTCTTATATGGTTCAGACTTCCAGTTGCGTATTACACGTATCGAGCTTTCGCGGTCAACGTATTGCAGATCTCCGTAAACGCAGTCCGTATCTGTCTTTTCGAATGTCGAAGCAATTTTCGAAATGATATGAGGAAATGTGTAGAAATCATCGGCATGCAAAAAACCAATAACCTCACCTGTCGCTTTGCTTAAGCCTTTGTTCAGGGCTTCGTAAATACCTTTATCCTTTTCAGAAATGATAACGCTTATCTTGTCTTTGTATTTTTCTAATAGCGCTTGAGTGCCATCTGTTGATGCACCATCAATAACTATGTATTCAATGTTTTTGTAATCCTGCTCAATAACCGATTGCAAGGCACTTTCTAATGTATCTGCATTATTTAAACAAGCTGTTATTATAGTTATCTTCAACATGGCTTTTATTTACTCACCCCCAACCCCTCTCTGCAAGCATAGAGGGGAGAAGCTGGTTCAGTTTTTTTAATTTCTACTAAAGTTACATTCATGATAATTTACGTTCTTTGACTTTACCCCTCTCTATTTGATAGAGAGGGGTAGGGGTGAGTATATTATATAGCTTATTCAAAAATATGGATGCTTTGCTGAAGCAGGTTGGGGTCATTAATAAATCCTGCAGCGCATTTCCGAGTTCCTTCGCTCCATTCTTTAAATGTGGCAGTATCCATGGCAATACACTTTTCGAGGGCAGTTACAAAGCTTGCCTGGTCATTCAGCGGCAAATCAAAGCCTGCTTTGGCAGGTTCAAGTCCACGCCATGGGGTTTGATCGCTAATGATAGCAGGACAGCCGCATACCATGGCTTCTAAAATAGTATGTCCAAAGTTTTCGCCTTGGGTTGGCATAAACAGAAAGTGAACACCTTTTAATGCGTCAGGTATCTCATCTTTGGCAATAGGGCCAAAATGCTCCGCCTCAATATTTTCAGGTAATCTATTTATAACGGTTTTACATTTTTGCCAGTATGCATAATCATAAACCGGTCCATAAATATCAAACTTTACTTTGCCTTTTACCTTACTCAATACTTCCAACGCATAAAGCAAATTTTTTTCGGGCGATATGCGTGCAACACTAATTAAATGGACTGCACCAGGCGCTTTTCGTTTAAGTGTAAATGCGGGTAGTTCCATTTTGCCGGGCAGGTTAGGGGCAAGGCGGACCTCAACTTTCTCGCCAAATACATCGCGTATATGCCCTTGTTCTTGCACAGATGCCGCATGGAATATCATGTTCTTAATAAGGCTGCTGTTCTTTATCCATAACAGAAATGGTCTCTTCTTCCAACTCTTTATAGCAATAGCACTAGGCGCTAACATACCCCGTGGAGCAAGAATTACTTTCTTGTTCATGCGGTTAAGTATAAAGAGCGGCCGTATAGTAAAGCTTGGCGAATACATGCTGTTCAGGTAAGCCACATCAAAATCTTCACTCTCAATAAGCTTAGTCATATTAAGGTTGCTAAGGTTTTTGGTGGAGAAATAATAAACCCTCATGCCATTAGGCAAAATGGTCCAGGTGTCGCTCTTTATTCCTTTATAGGGTATAGTGTCGGTATAATCTGTATCACGTGTTACAACAGAAAAATCGTAATAGTCTTTAAGGTGGTTAATTAAGTTGAACGATGACTGTATTGGTCCGCCCGCCATAAAGCCGGGGTAAAACCAATCACTGAACAAAAGTATTTTTTTCTTAGCCATCTATTTCGTTCTCTGTTAACCAGTTTTCAAGCACCACCAAATGCCATATTTTGTGCCAGGGTGTTTTGTTACTGTCCTTTAAAAAACTCTGCCACAAATATTGCACATTATCTTTATTGAATTGCGGCCTTTTCGATAAGCAGATCATCTTTGCCTCGCAAAAGGTTTTTAATTCGCCTTTCATCCACATAGCCCAAGGGAAAGTAAAGCCCATCTTTGGTCTGTTTATAATATTCTCAGGTAATAGGCCCTTGGTAGCATCTGTAAGCAATTTCTTCGGTGTTACCGGATATTTTGTTTTATCATTTAAGCCTACCACATACTCGACCAATCTGTAATCAAGGAATGGTACACGTACTTCCAACGCATGTGCCATGCTCATTTGGTCGGTATCGCGTAATAAGGTATCAGGCAAGTAGCTGCTCAATTCATCAATCGTTAACCTCGATAATATGCCAAATCGTTCATCTAATGAAATAGTATCCGCAAGGCTTGCACTTACATTTAATAAACTAGTAGCTTCGGCAGATGATAACGCACTTCGCATTACTGGGTAAGTAGTTTCTGTCTTCCAGTTAGGTAGGTTCATTAATTCAATCAACTTATCTGCACTGCTACTATTCTTAAATAGTTTGTAAATATGAGCAGGTAACCCAACAACCGGTTTAGGAAATCCGGAGGCCCAGTTTGCTTTCTCTAATTTGTAAAGTCGTGTAAAGAAAGGATAGCCGGCAAAAAGCTCATCTCCGCCCAAACCCGATAACACCATTTTAATGCCTTCTTTCTTCGTTGCTTCCGAAACTACGTAGCTGTTCATTCCATCGCCACTCGGGTGATCCATAGCATTTAATGCTGCCGGTAGTTTACTTAAGAACGATTTTAAAGAAAGTACAATATCGTGATGATGTGTATCGTATTGCTTTGCAATTTGCCTTGCATAGGGCCCTTCGTTAAACTGGTCTTCTTCAAAATTCACTGAAAAGGTATCTACCTTTTTCGTCAGATACTTAGACATGATAGCTACGATCAAACTTGAATCGATACCACCCGAAAGGAATGCTCCGAACGGCGCATCTGATACTAACTGCTGTTCAACTGAATCGTAGAGTAAATGTTTTACATTGGTACAAACCTCTTCGTATGATGTATCTTCCGGCTGATTCTTAATGTCCTTTAAGCTCCAGTATGGCTTTTGTGTTGTAGGGCTAAGGTCTTCCCTTATAATGGTGTAATAGCCTGGCAACAACATCTGCACATCTTTAATAATAGTATGCTGACTAGGAGTGGTTTGCCTTTTTAAATAATAATGAAGCGCACCTGTGTTTAGTTTTTTAGGAACTAATCCACTTTTTAATAATGCCCTTAGCTCCGATGCAAATGCAAATGTTTTGCCTTGCTCCCAATAAAAATATAAAGGCTTAATTCCTAATCTGTCACGTGCAATAAATAGCTCTTTCTTTTCTTTATCCCATATTGCAAAAGCAAACATGCCATTGAAATACTTCAGGCAATCAACTCCCCAACGCATATAGGCTGCCAATATAACTTCGGTATCGCTTTGCGTTTGGAATGGGTAGGCCATTGTTGTGCCTCCCCCTGACTGCGCACGTTGTAGTTCTAACTTAAGGCTTTTGTAATTATATAGTTCGCCATTGTAAACAATAGCATATCGCCCATCTGCTGAAAACATAGGCTGGTGGCCGTTCTTAGAAAGATCTATAATACTTAGGCGGCGATGCCCGAGTGCAATATTGTTATCTGCAAAAGTACCTTCATCATCGGGGCCACGGTGTGCAATGGCTTGCAACATGGTCGACAGGCTCCCCTTATTGTTTGCCTTTTCACCAATGATGCCACAT
Source organism: Bacteroidota bacterium (assembly GCA_013285655.1). Lineage (GTDB taxonomy): Bacteria > Bacteroidota > Bacteroidia > JABEUT01 > JABEUT01 > JABEUT01. The sequence continues at coordinate 50,458 of JABDHI010000008.1, read as the reverse complement.
ATTCCGCACACGCTAACGAGGGTATTTTAATTATTCGCCTTTAAAAGCAGGTTTTCTTTTCTCTAAAAATGCTTTTACTCCTTCGCCATGATCAACAGTTTTAGCTGCTGCTGCCTGCAGTTCACCTTCCATATCTAGCTGTTGGTTCAGGTTATTGTGCATGGATGCATTGAGTAATTTTTTTGTTAAGCCCAAACCTTTGGTTGGCATTTGTGCCAAGTGTTCAGTCATTTTTTCTGCCTCGGCCATTAGTGTATCATCTGGCAATACTTTATATATCATGCCAAACTCCAATGCTTGTTGCGCGGTAACTTTATCGCCCAGCATCATTAATGCAGTGGCGCGTTGTAAACCAACCAGGCGTGGTAAAAAGAAAGTTCCTCCACTATCGGGAACTAAGCCTATTTTACTGAATGCTTGTATAAAAGAGGAAGAAGCTGCTGCCAATACTATATCACAAGCAATGGCAAGGTTAGCGCCTGCGCCTGCTGCAACACCATTAACAGCACACACAATTGGTTTTTCCATGTTGCGTATTTTGGTAATAATGGGGTTGTATTGTTGTTGCACAATTACTTTAATATCTGCACCGGGAGCAATAGCTGCTGCCAGATCCTGCCCCGCGCAAAATGCTCTGCCTGCACCGGTAATTAATACAGCGCGTATAGATTTGTTGTTAATGCATTCATCCAGGGCCGTTATCATTTCCTTGGCCATTGGCATATTAAAGCTGTTAAGTACATCTGGTCGGTTGAGGGTTATTTTACCAACTCCATTTTTTACTGAAAACTCAATACTCTCCATAGTTTTAAATTTTACCGCTAAGACGCAAATCTTTAGAAATCGTTAATGTATTATTTACTGTATCAAAGAATTATACTTGTTTTTTGCCGCCTGTGTCTGTTGAGATGTTTTGCCATACCGCTTTGATAAATCATCTACAACATTATCCCAATAAGCCTGTGAGCATTTTTTATCGTTTGAAGGTAATATGTTTTTAACACCTAACGCATATCTGACCTTTGCGCAGATACATGGTGAGAGTTGTTTACTTTTATTAGAATTCTTTGTTGTCATTAGCGTCTTCACGGTGAAAAGTAGTTATAGGCATTTAAAATAATCGAATGGTTCTTTACAGGCATGGCACACATATAGCGCCTTACAAGCGGTCGAACCAAAAAAACTTCTCATCTCGGTATCAGTCGAACCACAACGTGGGCACTTAATGGTCTTAATATGGTTACTCAATAAACTTTTATCGGGCGATGATCTTTCGGGTGGAGCAATACCGTATTCTTTCAATTTCCTTTTCCCTTCATCACTTATCCAGTCGGTTGTCCAAGCCGGAGAAAGAATAGTTTTAATATCAAAATTATTAATACCCTTTTCTGTTAGCTTGGCACGAATGTCTTCTTCTATCACATTCATAGCAGGGCATCCTGTGTAAGTAGGGGTAATGGTAATGTGTGTTCCTTCGGCATCTACTTCAACTTTACGTATAATGCCAAGGTCAACCACACTTAAAACAGGAACTTCAGGATCGAAAACTTCCTGCAGGTAATCAAATATTTGTTCCCTGGTTTCCATTTACCACTTCGCTCCCGGATAGGCGCGTTGCATAAATTGCATTTCGGCTAATAGAAAGCCAAGATGCTCGGTATGTATTCCTTTTCTTCCGCCCTTCATCATATAACTACGTTGTGGAACTTTAATGGTAGCTTCATCCAGCACTTGCTTAACTGTGGCTTCCCATTGTTTATATATCGTAGCCATTTCAGGTACTATCTTTTCTGTTACTAAAAGCTTGTCGCCCTCAGCAACTTCAAACATATCATCGGTAAACATCCAAAGGTTGTCAACGGCATCTTGTGTGCGTTTGTGGCTCTCTTCGGTACCACCGCCAAGGCGTATTAGCCAGTCGCTGCAATGGCGCAAATGATAAGTTGTTTCTTTTACTGATTTTTCTGCGATAGCTCGTAGTTGTTCGTTGGTGCTATTTAATAAAGCAGTTTGCAAATGGTAGCTAAAAGCCGTAAACAAAAACTGACGCATCATGGTGTTGGCAAAATCGCCATTTAACTGTTCCACCAAAATGCAATTTTTGTAATTCATTACGTCGCGCAGGTAAGCCAGGTCATCTTCTGTGTGTCCTTTGCCTTCTAATTCTCCGGCATAGGTTAAATAAAGGCGCGATGCACCAATAAGATCAAGTGCAATATTGGTGATGGCAATATCTTCTTCTAATATAGGTCCGTGGCCGCACCATTCCGATAGGCGGTGGCCAAGTACCAGGTTGCTATCTCCTAACCATAACAGGTAGTTTAACAGTGACTTATTTACAGCAGTAGCGTCGCTCATATAGTATGTTTTTAAGAAGTAACAAAGTTACTATTTTAAAGGCTAAGTTCACAAAACCAAAAGCCATTGGCACGTGGCCCTGTTATTGGCGGATGGTCCTTAGTTACCTTAATTTCTATGGGTTTATATACTTTTTCTCCCTTTTCGAATTTTACGGGTTCTTTAAATATGGGCCCATCAAAGCAGAAACTATGGAACTCGCCATGTTCGCCACAAGGATCCACATTGGCAGGCAGGTTTTGTACAAAGTCTTTGGTAAATAATTCTCCTACTTCTTTTTCACCTAGGTAAGCATCGTTCGTGCAGCAAAGTATGGTCTTAAAACCATTTTTTATAAAGCTATCGGCCAGTTCCTTGGTGTCTTTCTTCCAAAGGGGGAAAACGGCTTTCATACCGACCTTGGCCATATTATTCTCGCGGTAAAGACGCAGATCTTCTAAAAATATATCGCCAAATATCACATATTCAATGCCTTTTGCCTTTTGTTCGTTCAAAAAGGCCTCCATATTGCGCTCATATTCAGCATTACTGCCCTCCTTTACGTACATTTTATACCCGGGTAGGCCAATGCTTTTAGCCTGGCGTTCTATCAGTTCTTCGCGCACCCCATGCATCGATACCCGCTTAAAATTTTCATTTACTGTCGTAAAGAGGGCCTCAACTTGGTATTCTTTCTCCTGTAGTACCTTATATAAGGCAAATGCAGAATCTTTACCTCCGCTCCAGCAAAAAATGGCTTTTTTCATAGGGGCGAATATAGGATTTAGGCTTTATTTATTAACGTCGGGGCCATAAACTGTTCATAATATGGATATAACCGAAGGAATAGGCAAGCCGCTTTCGCTTAATTTTGCACCCATTAAAGAAAACACTATGTCAAGTCCAACATCAGGAAAATATAATGAAGATAGTATCCGGTCGTTAGACTGGAAAGAGCATATCCGTTTTCGCCCGGGTATGTATATAGGAAAGTTGGGTGATGGTTCTTCGCCCGACGATGGTATTTATGTATTGTTAAAAGAGGTAATAGATAACTCTATAGATGAATATGCAATGGGTTTTGGTAAAACCATTGAGGTTACCATAAAAGATAAAACAGTTACCATCCGCGACTATGGCCGTGGTATTCCGTTGGGTAAGTTGCAAGACGCCGTGGCTAAAATGAACACCGGTGCTAAATACGATTCAGAAGTATTTAAGAAGTCAGTTGGTTTGAACGGGGTGGGTACTAAAGCGGTAAATGCTTTATCATCTTATTTCAAGGCGCAATCGGTTCGCGAAGGGAAAACCAAAGTAATAGAGTTTAAAAAAGGTGAAGTATTTAAAGATCATAACATCATTTCATCTGACGAGGAGAATGGAACCATTATGTCTTTCCAGGCCGATGACTCTATATTCCCAAACCACCATTACATTACCGAGCACGTTGAGCGTATGTTATGGAACTACGCGTTCCTGAATACTGGACTAAAAATAAGATTCAACGGAGCCAAGATAGAATCGGAAAAGGGATTATTTGATCTGTTAGAGCATAATATCAACAGTCCTATTCTTTATCCTATCATTCACTTAAAGGGGAATGATATAGAGGTTGCTATGACACATAGTGTGCAACAATACAGCGAAGAATATTATTCGTTTGTAAACGGGCAGCATACAACTCAGGGCGGTACTCACTTAAATACCTTCCGCGAGGCTGTCGTTAAAACCATACGTGAGTTTTATAAACGAAATTTTGAAGCGGCCGATATACGTAAATCTATTGTGGCTGCTATAAGTTTAAAAGTAGAGGAGCCTATATTCGAATCGCAGACTAAGACAAAATTAGGTTCTCAGGATATGGGTCCTAAAGGCCCCTCGATACGTTCGTTTATTGGCGATTTTATTAAGACCGAACTCGATAACTTCCTGCACAAAAATGAAAATGTAGCGGAAGAATTACTGAAGAAAATTGTTCAATCGGAAGAAGAACGCAAGGCCATGGCCGGCATACAAAAACTGGCTAAGGAGCGCGCTAAAAAGGCCGGTTTACATAACCGTAAGCTTCGCGATTGCCGTGTTCATTATAACGATAACAACGAAAGGCGTTTAGAAACAACCCTGTTTATTACCGAGGGTGATTCGGCAAGTGGTTCTATTACCAAATCTCGCGATGCCAATACACAGGCTGTATTTAGTTTGAAAGGAAAGCCGTTGAATACATACGGACTCACCAAGAAGATCGTGTACGAAAATGAGGAATTCAGCTTACTGCAAAGTGCATTGAATATTGAAGAGAGCATAGAAGACTTAAGATATAACAACGTGGTAGTTGCTACCGATGCCGACGTAGATGGTATGCACATTCGTTTGTTGTTGCTTACTTTCTTCCTGCAATTTTTCCCTGACCTGGTAAAGAACGGACACGTGTACATTTTAGAAACACCTTTGTTCCGCGTGCGTAATAAAAAGGAAACACACTATTGCTATACGGATATAGAACGCCAGAATGCTATAAGCAAACTGGGTGGCAAGCCTGAGATAACCCGATTTAAAGGGCTGGGTGAAATATCACCGGATGAGTTTAAGCACTTTATTGGTAAGGATATACGCCTACAACCTGTTATTATAGGTGCGGAAACAATTATTAAAGATATGCTGGAGTATTACATGGGAAAAAATACCATGGAACGCCAAAACCATATTATAGATAATTTACGCGTTGATAAGGAAGAAGGCGTTGAAGTGGTTACTGAAATTATCGAGTAAAATCAGTTTGGTAAACATTGGTGTTACCTACATTATCTACTACCACAAGTTTTAAATGGTGTGATCCTTTGCCTACGTGTTCATCGAAGGTGTAATAGATCATGTTCTTCTTTGGGTTGTATTCCATTAATATCCATTGCCCGTCGACATAAGCATTATAGGCAGCAATGCCCGAAAGGTTATCGGTTATCTCAACTTCTATAGATGAGGTGCGGCTCATGTCTTTGTTTTTATAAATATTAATAGGCTTAATAAGCGGGCGTTCATCGTCCATCATTATAGCAAACGAACCAAAATTCTTTGGGTGAGCTACTACGTATCCGTGCTCAAGTGTGCCACCAAGGTAGCTTACGTGATTGCCATCCATCTGCACAATTACAGCACGTTTCATAATTGAATCGGGTAGGGGAGCAGATGGTTTAATACTTAATGTATAAGAGTTATTAAACGGAATGTATTTATCGCCAATACTATAAACTGCAGAATAAACGCGTCGGCCTGAAGTATCAATTGTGCAACGGAAACGTGTGTCTTCGAATAACACTTTTTCGGGTATGTGTAATAACATGCCTTTTGTTTCATAGTCAAAATCTTTGTGCCAGTAAATGGTTGTGGTAGTACGCAAACTATCGTGCGAAATAGTGCCTTTCTTAGTGTCGCTGTGGAGCGTAAATGGTAGTGTTGTTACGTTGTTGTTAAAGTCACTAACTACATATTCCATTTTGTGTTCCTGTCCGCCCTTACAGGTAATACGGCCACGGTGGCTAATTCTCTTGTAAATATCAAGTGCATCGTTATCGGTTTGAAAGCTATGTTCAATAGTTCGGCTATCTTTTTTGAATGCTTTAAAATCTACGTGTCCGTTTACATAATGTATTGAACCAAAACTCAGCTCATCCATTTTGCTGAGGTATACGGTATCATCACCATCAAGCAACAACTGTGAGTATGGCCCATTGTGGCCTGTACCAGCTTCGCCCATATCGTAAGTGCTTAAGCCAACACCAATTTTACCATATACACGTATTTCAGAATCGCCTTCAAGGCCGTAGCCCTTTTCTTTTCGAACTGCAGGTATATAAAGTGGTGTATGTTTTCCATTTACGTTACTTGAATCATTAAGCGGATAAATACAAATACCACGTATTACGGGTGGTTCGTGATCTACAGTAGTTAGCCCGAATAGCATTGGGTTTAAAGGGTCTTCACTTTTCTCATCACGTATTTCAAAATGCAAATGAGGGCCTTCAGCACCGCCTGTACTACCCGAGTAAGCTACTGTGTCGCCTTTCTTTACAGGTATTTCGCCTGGCTTTAATTCTATGTCTACAGAAAAACGTTGACGTTCGTATTGAATCTTTCTCAGGTATTTCATAATAACATCGTTGTACCTGCTTAAGTGGCCATATACCGTTACATAACCATTAGGATGGGTGATGTAAAGTGCATTGCCATAGCCATAACCTGAAACATTTATACGCGATACATACCCGTCAGCAGCGGCATGTACAATAAGCCCTTCGCGCTCTTCGGTTTTCATATCGAGCCCGGTGTGGAAGTGGTTACTTCGTATTTCGCCAAATGTGCCTGCTAGTGTAATGGGCACGTCAAGCGGGTTACGGAAATAATTCTGAGGGTATTTACTTTGGGCAGATGCGCCAATTGATAGGGCAGAGAGAAGTATGAAGAATGATGACTTTAATTTAGTTCTGAAAGTATATAACATATCAGGTACGGAGTTTTATGCACATTTATAATAAGGCATAACAAAAATACTAGGCAGAGTGGTTTGACTTTACGCGGAATTGAAAAAGCTATTAACGTTGGAATGTCAGCTACTGTATGGAAATTTTACAAGCCAAATTCGCGCATAATGCCAATTTGCAATATATAATTGCCCTGGCTTAAAAGGCGCGGACTCATGGCTTTGCCGGCCGAATTATATATGCCTTCGTTAACGGGTATGCGGGTGGAGTAGAAGTTAATGTTTTCATTATCGATGAGTACGGTTGTCCAACCTGCTCCCGCAAAAATGTCAAGCTCCTTTGTGCGGAATAATAAACTTGCCTGCACCGATGCGCAAAGACTATTGTCGACAAACTTTACGCCTTTAATATAAGCGCCCAGGTTATTGCCGTTAATATAAAAGCCCAGGTTGGTAGTATCTATATAATCTCCGAACTCGTAGGAGATACTTTCATAAAAAAGATTGGCCGTAGCGCGAAAACGGAAATTTCTTTTCTTATCAAGCGCTATAAAATAACCTGCACCACCACCTATGTTCCAGTTCCAAATATTGCTGTGGCCAAAACCAGCCGATACATCCAAAAAGTTAATTATCAAATGGCTTCCTACGTTTTCTTCCAACCCCAACCCAAAGTTAGACGTGCTTTTAACGTTCTTTAAATTAAAATCGTGTTGTAAGGTATAGTTATTACTTGGCGAATAGTATTTAAAATTCAGGTCCTGGTTAACCGAGTTCATCCCAAACTGCCCACCCCAAAGTTTTATACCTAAATAATCTGAGAATAATTCCCTTCCGGTTGAATCAGGCAGCACGGTCATTATATCCTGGCTAAAACCTATCAGGAAACTTGTACATAACAAGAGAGTAAGAAACGCTTTTTTCATATTCGGATGCCAAAAGTACTATTACTCTATTAATAGCCCGCTTAAATTGAGATTATAAAGCTTTGTTTTGTGATGTATATTATTGATAATCAATATATATATGAGTGTTTTAGACTGCGCGGGAACATTTCTTCTCTTTTTGTTTAGTTTGGGTTATATATATAAAGGCTTTTTTATATCTTTGCAGCCCTAAATATAAAAACAGATAGCATGTCCTTAAAGATTCGTTTACAAAGACAAGGCAAAAAGAAACAACCTTTTTACCATATTGTAGTGGCTGACTCTCGTTCTCCACGTGATGGAAAATATGTAGAAAGGCTTGGAACATATAACCCTAAGCACGACCACGAAGGTGTAACTATTGACAATGTAAAAACATTGGAGTGGTTAGAAAAAGGTGCATTACCGACAGATAGCTGCCGTCATTTATTATCAGAACAAGGTATTATGTTCAAGAAGCACCTTCAAAGAGGTGTGAAGAAAGGTTTGTTCAACCAAGAACAAGCTGATACCCAGTTTGCAAAATATACCGCTGAAAAGGAAAAGACACATTCTGACAAGAAGGATATTAAGCTTACCAATGCTAAGGAAGCATACAAGGCTCGTGTTGCTGCTGAAACAACATCTCGCCAAAACAAGGCTGCTGCAATTGCTGCTAAGAAAGCTGCCGCTGCTGAAGCTGCCGCTGCCGCTAGCGCACCTGCTGCTGAGGCTGCAACTGAAACACCAGCTGCTGAATAAGTATACTAGTTTTAAGGTTTTATTATAAAAAAATCCCGTCCCGAGTCTTCGGAACGGGATTTTTTGTTTCCATTAATGCAATAGCTTCAAGGCTACTAATAACTATGGAAATCAAGTAAAATAATACCTATAAAAAAAGCCTCCCGAGTACTCGGGAGGCTTTTTCATTTAGGGTTGTTGGTTGTGTTGTGGTTTAGTGTTTTACTAAGCTATGCTCGCCTAAAAATTTAAGCACGCTTTCTTCAATTGCCTTTTCAGGGTCAACACCTTCTGGTATAGGTACAAATTTCTCACCTATAATTTGCTCATAAAGTTCCATGTAACGCTTCGATACTGATTCCATAACGGCATCATCCATAGCAGGCATCTGTTGGCCCGGTTTGCCCTGGAAGCCATTCTCAATTAACCATTGGCGCAAGAATTCTTTCGACAATTGCTTTTGAGGCTCTTTGTTCTTCATACGTTCTTCGTATCCTTCCTTATAAAAATACCTCGAAGAATCAGGTGTGTGAATTTCATCTATCAGGTATATCTTACCATCATACAGTCCGAATTCATACTTGGTATCCACCAAAATAAGTCCGCGTTTAGCGGCCATTTCGGTACCACGCTTAAACAGCATACGGGTATAGTGTTCCAGTTGTTCGTAATGTTCTTTAGATACTAAGCCCTTTTTAATGATATCGCTTTTCGAAATATCTTCATCGTGGCCCACATCTGCTTTGGTAGTAGGGGTAATGAATGGTTCTCTGAAAGCTTCATTTTCCTGCATGCCTTCCGGTAGTTTAACGCCGCACAGTTCGCGCTTGCCTGAACTGTACTCTCTCCAGGCATGGCCTGTAAGGTAACCGCGTATAACCATTTCTACTTTAAATGGCTGGCACATTTTGCCAACGCTCACCATAGGGTGAGGTGTACCCATTATCCAATTAGGTACTATATCGGCAGTAGCTTTCATAAAGTGTGCCGCAATTTGATTTAGCATTTGTCCTTTATAAGGTACGCCCTTAGGCAATACCACGTCAAATGCCGAAACCCTGTCGCTCACTACCATTACAAGCATTTCGTCGTTAATGTTATATACATCACGCACTTTGCCCTTGTAAAAACTCTTCTGGCCCGGAAACTTAAAATTTGTTGCTGTTATTGTTTTCATATATATGATTATTTAGAATGTACTTTAGCGGATGCGTTAGCGGTGGTTTCAGCATCATAGATGCTCAATATCTTACGTACAAGCTTATGGCGCACAACGTCGTTCACATCTAAGTGAATGATATCAATACCCGGTACGTTGCCGAATATTTTAACTGCTTGTGTTAAGCCTGATGCTTGCTTAAACGGAAGATCGGTTTGTGTAGCGTCGCCGGTAACAATGAATTTAGCTGAACTTCCCATACGGGTAAGGAACATTTTCATTTGGCCTTCGGTAGTGTTCTGTGCCTCATCTAATATTACAAAAGCATTGTTAAGTGTACGGCCACGCATAAATGCAAGTGGCGCTACTTCAATGATCTTGTTCTCTAAATACGATTGAAGCTTATCGCTTGGCAACATATCAAACAACGCATCGTACAGCGGTTGTAAGTATGGATCAAGTTTTTCTTTCAGATCTCCCGGTAAAAAACCAAGATTTTCTCCCGCTTCTACAGCTGGGCGGGTAAGTATAATTTTACGTACTTCTTTATTCTTCATTGCCCTTACAGCTAGTGCAACTGCTGTGTAGGTTTTGCCGGTACCCGCAGGGCCTACTGCAAACATAAGGTCGTTCTTATAAGAGCTTTGAACCATTCTTAATTGATTCGGCGTCCTTGCTCTTACTACTACGCCGTTATTACCATATACTATAATGTTCTCGTCAGTGGTGCCATTCTCAGTTTGCTGACCATGGCCCGGGCTCTTTAAAATACGGTCTATATCAATTTCATTCAGTGCGTGGTACTTACGGAAGTGTTCCATCATCCAGTAGATCTTACGCTCTAATGCTTCCAAATCATTTTCATCTCCGGTTATCCTCAGAGCATCTCCGCGGGCAACAATTTTAATGTTGGGAAAATGCTCCTTGATCAAACCCATTTTGGAATCATTGATGCCATAGAGTTCAACCAGTGGGATGTCTTTAATGAAAATCTCTCTTTCAGCCATTCGGATTTTTTTAGATGATTAGATACAAAAGTACACTAAGGGATTTTATATTACTTTTGAAGTTTATTAAAAGATTTCCACAAAAGGGGCATTTATATAAGCATTTATCAACATGCCAATAATAACGCTTATTACCGATATGGGCACTGCCGGTTACTATGCCGGAAGCGTTAAAGCTGCCTTACTTTCTGGTACTCCGGGTGCTAATGTGGTAGATATTACCCACCATATCAAGCCCTTCCATGTTAGTTCAGCCGCGTTTATTCTTAAAAATGCATACAGCCAGTTTCCAAAGGGTACTATACATATTGTTTCGGTTGACTCGTTAGCGGGCAAAAATCCCAGGTTTTTAGCTATTGATTTTGAAGGGCATTACTTTGTAGGGCCCGATAACGGACTTTTTAGCCTTGCCTTTGATACAGAACTTACTAAAGTGGTTCAGATAGGTATTGCATCTGATCTGACAGCAATTACCTTTCCGGCTCGCGATGTATTTGCTAAGGTGGCTTGTTATATTGCCAATGGGGGAAGCTTAGATGCTGTAGGCAAGGATTGCGCAGACTATCAGCGCCCGACGGCCTGGAAGCCCACTTACGACGCTAATAGCATAACTGCCGTTGTTGTATATGTTGATGAATACGGTAATTGTATTTGTAACATCGATAGGAACCTTTTTGTACAAGTAGCAAAAGGCCGGGCATTTGTTATTGATGTGAAGGGGTATGGTATAGAAATTATTTCGCCATCGTACAGTCAAAGCCCTAAAGGAGAGATAGTGGCTATGTTCTCAAGTTCAGGTATGCTCGAATTAGCTATAAACCATGGCAACCTTGGAGAATTGATAGGGGTAAAGGAAGGCGATATGGTGAAAATTGCCTTCGCCTGATTAATTCTTGATAACGAGTTTACCGCTGCCTAGGTATTCCCCTTTTTCTGAAAGTATCTTGTATAAATACATACCTGCCGCTAACTGCCCTTTCAGATTTATTTCCGTATCGAAACGAGTAATACTCTTTTGGTAAATTATTTGCCCAAGCATGTTAAGCAAAATAAATTGCGACGTACCATTCTTATCTTTCATTGAGACGGTAAAGTTGCCGTTAGAGGGTTGCGGGTATAAAACGATATTGTTTTCCTGTTCAGTAATTACGTTTACCGATGTTGGTTTTTTTAATTGGTAAACTCGTACATAATCTACAAACATAGTATCTGGGAATACAGTGGAGGTGTTTGGATTACCCGGCCAACTGCCGCCAATAGCCATGTTTAGCAATATGAAATCTTTATAAGGGGTATGAAAAGCCTGTGTGTTATTTATGCTTTTAGAAACATTCACTTCGTAATACTGCACACTATCAAGCAACCATTTTATGGAGTTAGAATCCCAAATGATTGTATAAAGGTGATAACCCGTAAGGTTTTTACACGCAGTATCGCTACCCGATGATGTAGTACCACCATTGTACCAGTGTGCAGTCCCATAAACTGTCGGTATTGAGTTTATTGTTTCTAAAATATCCAGCTCACCACACTGTGGCCAGCCTGCTTTATTTATCGTATCTCCAAGCATCCAAAATGCCGGCCATAGGCCTTGTCCGCCACTTGGAAGCTTAATACGTGCCTCAATTTTTCCATAGGTCCAGCTCTGTAAGCCCTCGGTTTTCATTCGGGCAGAGGTATAACTGCTTCCTCCGTATGATTCCTTTTTATCTATTATCAATAAGTTGCCCTTGCTAATAGTCGCATTTGCAGCACGATTGGTATAGTATTCTAATTCGCTATTACCCCAGCCACCGCTGCCGGTGTCGTACGTCCAGTTTTTGGTGTTGATACTTGGTCCATTGAATTCATCAGACCATACTAAGTTCCACGTTTGTGCCTGAGATGAGTTGCACCACATAAAGAATACGATTGCTACAAAGCGGTATCTTTTCATTTGTGGTTGCCGTATTTCCTTCGTATTTTAAATTCAGTACGGCGGTTTTTAGCTAACTGTTCTTCGTTGCAAATAACTCCAGGGTCGCCACAGTTATTTATCTGGCGGGTTTTACCAAAACCAATACCTACCAGGCGACTCTTACTTATACCTTGAAACACCATATATTCTACCGCTGCATCGGCACGCTTTTGTGATAGTATAAAGTTAAATTCATCCGATCCACGCGGGTCAGTATACGCATCTACTTCAATATTAATAGTAGAATCGTTATTCATAACTGCTACAACCTTATCGAGTACACGGGCTGCCGCAGGTTGTATATCCCATTTCTGGTAATCGTAGTAAATGTTTTCAATAATATGTATGCTGTCCAGGCTGGCTGCTGATCCTTTATTCTTTAGGTTAAGCACCGTAAGCCAAGGGTCGTATACGTTAAGGTTGCCCATTTGCGATTTGTCCGATTCCAATATTTCAAATTTGTACCCTTTATCCATATCAAGTTCCCGAACAACCCTCCCCCTAGTATCCGCTATAAAAAGTTTGCTCATGCTTTTTATCTTAGGGTCATTGACATCTACTTCTTCAAAATAGGTTCTGTCGGGCGGTAAGTTGCTAAAGTTGAATTCTCCATGTTTATCGGTAGTTGTGCTTTCTATAACATTGCCATTCCTGTCAGTCAGTGTTACTTTAACACCGGCTAATCTTTCCTGGTTTTGTCCGAGCAATAAGCTTTTCATAGAAAGGCGAATCTCAGAATCTTCCACTTTCATTTTTCGTATACCAATTGAGTCTGATGCCAGTAAATCAAAACGGAAATTGCCACTCGGCCCGATATTAAAAGTCTTTATAGCGCCGCCATTTCTGTCGGTTATTTCAATACGTGAGTTTGCCGGTAACTTTGTATCCTGGGCATCAACCTGGAACATATAATTCTCATCGGGTGGCAGGTTGCTGAAAACAAAAGCGCCAAACTCGTTGGTGGTAGCCGATTGTAGTACTTGTCCGTTAGAGTTAAGCAGATTTATCTTTACGTTAGCAACAGGTTCTGCTTCAGAACCATGTAATAAATTTCCGGCAATATTTATGTTGTGATCAACAGCATCCATACGCGGTAAGCGGCTAAGGTCGGGCGGAAGCTGTGTGAATGAGAACTTACCCATGCCTTGCTCTAAAAGTGTTACACCCACAATTTTACCGTTGCTATCGGCCAGGTAAATTCTTTTTTTACCCTGCAAGCGTGGGTCATTTTCATCAACTTTAACTATATATTTTCTGTCTGGGTTAAGCTTGGTAAATAAAAAAGATCCCATTTTATCAGTCTGCCCGTTTGCAATAACTCTGCCGCTATCGTTAACAAGGCTAACGCCAATAGAAGGAGCAGGGTCATTAATATTATGGCTAAATAGTACTTTCCCTTTTAAAGGTTTAAAGTCTCCTATGTAATTAAAACCATAAATGTCATCAGCTCCTTTCCCGCTTTTTCTGTTCGATGAAAAATAACCCGTGCGTCCGTTGCTGTTAAAACAAATTCCAAAATCATCGGTAGTAGAATTTATGTCAGGGCCCAAATTCAATACTTCAGACCAAAGATCAGCATCTTCTTTAACGGCAGAAAAAATATCCAGTCCACCATAATTAAAATGCCTGTCTGATGAAAAGAAGAGAGTACCATCCTTACGTATGTAAGGAAAGACTTCATTGCCGGAGGTGTTTACATCGGGTCCAAGATTCTTTGGTTGAGACCAGCCACTGGCTGTTTTCTGGCATTCGTAAATATCTGTTCCGCCATAACCACCCGGCATGTTCGATGCAAAATATAGCCATTGGCCATCGGCAGAAATTGATGGGTCGAAAATAGAGTAGGTATCGCTGTTATACTGAAAGGCTTGTGGCTTGCTCCATTTGCTGCCATCGCCGATACTGATATAAAGTTTAGACTGGTTAACGAATTTGCTTTTACGAACGGAAGCTATCTGTGCAAATATCATTGTTTTAACATCAGCTGTAAATGTAGCAGGGCCAATAGCATAGTCAGAATTACCTCCGTTACCGGGCACATTAAAATTAGATGGTTTAGTAAAGCTATTATCGGTTGGTTTAGCCATGAAAAGCTTAAAAAAATTACCGCCGGTAGCACTACTTTTTTCAAACTCAACTATATCACTGCCACGGTCACTTACAAATACCAGGTTATCGTTATAAATCGCAGGTGCAAACTCAGATGTTTTGGTGTTTATTCCATCTACAGAAGTTACTTCATAATTAAGCAGGTATTTCTTTTTCAGCTTATCGCAATAGCGCAACTCATCTTTACCAGCAGGGTCAGTAGGGTTCATTTCAGCGTAAGCCATAAATTCTCCGCAGGCCTGTTCTATTTTGCCATTACTCTGTAATATTTTGCCGTATTTTAAAAATACGTACGCGGGTATGTTGGGTATGGCTATAGCCCGGGCATAATATATCTCAGCATTTGTATAGTCGCGGAGTATTTCGTAGCATTCGGCCAACTTTATTAGCGAAGCTGTATCCTGAGGGTTGGATAAAATGGCGTGCTGGTAATTACTTATTGCCGCCCTGTAATTGTAGTTTGCGAAATTTTGGTCACCAGTACTTTTTTGAGCATAAACAGAAAGAGGCAGGTAGAGTAAGAATAAGATATATAATGCGTATGAGCCTCGTTTCATAAATGCGTTTATGCCATTCCTCTTTAAAAAAAGCGCGGAGATATCTGCGTCGCTTTATTCGATCCAAAATCCAGTGTTAATGATAATTCGTGTGTGCCGCCGCCAATTACCCCCACAGCATTTAAGCCAAGGTCGTAAGCATATCCTATCCGTATTGTTTTTGATGCTTTGTATGAAGCCAGGAAAACGCCACCGTATCCGGGTTTATAAGAAACGCCGAGCCATATTTTTTGAGCCAGCAATACATTCAGGTTAATGCTTTCGGCCGGCGGGGCATTTTGTGCAAGCTGAATAATAATAGAAGGGTTCCATACTATGCCCGAAGCCGATTGGAATGCTTTACCTGCCAATAAATATTCGTGAGGAGAAAAGGTAGCTGAGCCATAACCCACATCTACATTAGTTAAGCGCGATTCTATTAAGTGATTTACACTTGCACCAACATACCAGGTAGAAGTATGGTAATACAGTCCTGCTTCAGCAGTAGGTGTAATACTGCTACCTGAATTTGCCATAGCAAAGGCATCATTCTTATCCTTATAATCTATCTGCGACCAGTTAAATGCATAGTCGTAAATACCAATACCAAGGCCCATTGCAAGCTTGCCGGGGCCAATAGGTATGTTGTACGCATAATTTCCTTGTATAGAATTGCTGGTGGTGGGGCCAATGTTATCATTCATTACCTCAATACCCCAGCCGGTATGCTTTTCGGGCGAAGGGTCAGAGATCATTATTGCATTGGTTTTTGGTGCGCCCGGTATATCAAGCCATTGGTCGCGCGAGATTAGATTGACCTCCAATGCGTCTTTACTTCCTGCTGCGGCAGGGTCAATTGCCATTTTATCAAACATATAAAGACTGAACTGAGGATCTTGCTGGGCGCGAGATACAAAGGGCAAAAAGCCAAACAATAGAATAATGCTATATCTGGTAAATACCTTCATCCTATCTTGTTAATTGTACCCAGCCTTTATAAGTTGTTCCGTTTACTTTAGCTACATAAAAATAAGTGGCATCGGGTAGGGGTTGGCCAGTGCTATTCTGCCCTTTCCAAACTACCGTTGAATTATCATACCTGTTGCCGCTCCATACTTCTATACCCCAACGGTTGAATATCGATACTGAATTATCAGGGTATAATTCAATGTTGTCAATTATCCATGTGTCGTTGTTGCCATCGCCATTAGGTGTAATGCCGGAATAGAAAACCAGTGTGCCGTTGCTTATTTTTATGGTTACAGAATCTATAGTGGTACAACCGCTAGAAGTACCCACTACGGTATATGTAATGTTAGCCGTTGGGGTAGCAACCGGGTTAGGGCAGGTTGTACAAGTTAAGCCGGTTGAAGGGGTCCATACAAAGTTTATTCCGGCTGAAGGAGTAGCAATTAAATTCACGCTCTGCCCCGAAATTATAGTAGAATCACAACATGCTGTAAACACAGGGTTATACATTGTTACGTTAACACTGTCTATTAGTACAGTTGTTGCACAACCATCAGTAACTGTAACTGTATAAACGGTAACTCCTGCTGAAGGCGTTACGCTAATGCTGTTACCCGTTTGGCCTCCCGGTTGCCATGTGTAGGTAATTGTTCCTGATCCCCCGGTTACTGCATCTGTAAGAGTAACCGAAGCGCCAACGCACGATGATGAAGATGCTGCCGTAATATTACCTTGTATCAATGCCGGAGATACTTTTACAGTATCTACCACGGTGTTTTTACATCCTGTATTATCGGTTACAGTAACTGTATAATTAGTGCTTGCGGTTGGTGTTACTCTATTGGTTTGGCCAGATACAAAGTTGCTCCACAAATAAGTATACGGTGACGCGCCGCCCGAAGCTGAAGCTGTTAATGTTGCGGCAGAACCCGGACATATTGTAGTATCGTCTTGTGTAATATTAATTGGTGCAGGTTGCGGTATATTAAGCGTATCGGTTACGCTGCAACCGTTTTTATCGGTAACTGTGCAGGTCACATTTCCACCGGGTAAGGCAGTAGCGTTCGAATTCTTTTCTCCATCGCTCCATAAATAACTGTATGAAGGCAGGCCGCCGTATACATACATGGTGGCTGCGCCTGCTTTGCCGCCGTTACATTTTTCTCCGGTAACGCCACTGATTGAATCAGTAATTTGAGCTGCTTGGGTAACCGTTACGGTTGCCGGTGCCGGTGCAGTACATCCGTTTGCATCAGTAATGGTTACAGTATACGATCCTGCGGCGAGTCCGGTAGCAGTTGATGTGGTTTGTGTTGGGGTAGTGCTCCATGTATAAGTAAAGCTACCGCTGCCACCGGTTACCTTAGCTGTTGCCGTACCCGTGCTGCTACCATAACATGTAGCTGCTGTCGCGGTTGCTGATAAATTTATAGCAGCAGGCTGAGTAAGTGTAAAGTTGGTCGATGCCGTGCAATTATTACTATCGGTAATGGTTACTGTATATGTCCCCGCGCAAAGATTGGTAGCTGTTTGGTTTGATTGGGCAGGTGATGTTGTCCATGTATACGTAAACGGTGCTGTACCACCAATTACAGAATCTCTGGCAGATCCGTCGCAGGTACCATTACAGGTAGGTTTAATAAGTGAGCTTATAGTATCTCTTAATGGATTAGGTTGGGTAATGGTTGTTGTTGCTTTACCAATGCAACCGCTAACCTGGTCGGTTACCAAAACCGAATCTACGCCCGGGCAGAGTTTGTTTAAAGTGGCATTGGTAGTGGTTGCCCCATTGTTCCATGAATACGTATATGTATCAGTACCCGTTACAACCGCAGTTATCCTACCATTGCAAAGACCATAACAAGTAACATTCGTATCTACCAAGGTTGTTGGCACGCCGTTGGTAACAGTTACCGTTACCGCATTTGTGTCTGAACATCCTAAAGATGTGGAACCAATAACCGTGTAGGTTGTTGTTGCTGAAGGCGCTACTGAAATGCTTTGTGTAGTTGCTCCGGTGCTCCAATTATAAGTGGCAACGCTGGTGTTTTCAATAAGTGTAGTTGAATTACCATAACAAATAGTCGGGGTAGATGCAGTAGTATTTAAAGTTGGTTTAAAATTAACTGTAAGTGTGTAAGTACCCGTTGCGTTACATCCACCCGAAGCTAAACCTGTTACAGTGTATGTTATTGTGCTGGCGGTTGTAGTTGGTGTGGCTATAACCGTATCACCTGAAGCTGTATTTAAACCTGAGCTGGGAGACCATAAATAACCTGAGGCACCTGATGCTATTAACGTGTCAATACTACCACGACATACACTTGATTGTGTGGCCGTAACATTAACTGTAGGTGTACCTACTGTAACTGATACTGAGTCCTTGGTAGAACAGGTACCATTAGAAGCAACTATAGTAAAGGAGGCTGTGGTGGAAGGTATATTAGCTACAATGTAGGTTGATGTTGTTGTACTTATTGTTGCACCGGTCGCAGTCCAGGTGTAATTTGATGTGTTAGTGCTGTAACGGATAGTATCATTTGTACCCGAGCAAGCATGTGTGGCCAGCGGAGAGATAGTAACCGTAGGGCTTGATAATACATGAATGGTAATTGTATCGGTTACCGAACCATTAATGGTTACTGAATAAACAGTGGTTGCAGTTGGAGTTGCCGTAACGGTTGCTTTGGATACAGAGCTTAACCCTGTTGACGGTGCCCATGAATAGTAGTTACCACCTGTTACTGTTATTTTTGTTGAGGAACCTTCGCAGATGGGATTAACAGTAGCCTTTATAGTTGTGGCCGGTACGCTGCATATTTTTATCTCGCGTATACGATTGTTAAAATTATCAGGTATGTATATGTTACCTTTTCTGTCGAAGGCTACACCCCATGGATAATTTAACTGAGCAGATACTGCCGGACCTCCATCGCCATCAGGCGCGGTAGTAGATGCAGCTGCTGTTCCATTGCCTGCAATGGTATTAATGATATTATTGGAAATATTTATTTCCCGAATTCTATTATTATACTCATCAGCAATATATATATTACCTGCCGTATCAATAGCTACCCCAATTGGATAATGTAATTTTGCTGCTGTAGCTTGTCCACCATCACCTCCATATGCTGCTGCACCTGTTCCTGCAATGGTAGTAGGTGTTGTAATAAATAAGAGAGGCTGAGGTATTTTACGTATTCTGTTATTATTTTTATCGGCAACAATTACATCGTTATTAGCATCAATTGCAACACCGGTTGGGTCGTTTAGTTCAATTGCTGTGGGGTTCAGTGTCAAGCCATCACCCGCATAACCCGCAATACCATTGCCGGCATAAGTACTTATAATACCAGCTGGGGTTACTTTTCTTATTCTATTATTGTTAGCGTCAGCAATGTACATATTGCCCGATTTGTCAAATGCTAAACCAGTCGGATTAAAAAGTTCAGATGCGCTTGCTTGTCCACCATCACCCGAAAACCCCCCTCCACCTGTTCCGGCATTGTATCCATTACCTACTGCTGTTGTAATTATGTTCGTACTCAAGTTTACCTTGCGGATGACATTGTTTAACTGATCAGCTATATAGAGGTTATTATGGTATATGACCAAGCTACTTGGCCAATTTAGTAAAGCAGCGGTGGCTGGGTTGCCATCGCCTGTATAAGCGCCGCCAATAGAGGCATTGCCCGCTATGGTAGTAATAATATTTGTATTAAGGTTTACTTTCCGTATAACTGCATTTTGCTGATCAGCTATGTACATATTCTGGTAAGTAGAATCGAATGTTACACCCGTAGTCCAATGCATAGATGCAGCTAATGCTGAGCCACCATCGCCATTGTAAGCTGCATTTCCGCTACCTGCAACTGTAAAAATATCATCACCGGTTGCGCTTACATCAATCAATGCCGTGGCAGTAGCAGCGCAGCCACCAATAGTTGATTTTACCGTATATGTAGTAGTAGCGCTTGGTGTAAAGGTTGCCGACGCCCCTGTTACTCCACCGGGGCTCCATGTGTATGTTGTGCCACCGGTAGCAGTTAGTTTTACAGTATTATTTGAAAGACATACAACAGATAGGGCAGGGGTTACTGACATTTTATTTGGTACAACCGAGAATTTCTTAATAATCGTTCCCCTATCCTGGTAAGTAACAAATGGAGTAGTACCCAATATGGCCAATTGTGTGGTTTGTACCCCGGCTCCCTTTGAAATGCCTGCAGTACCTACTACTGACCAAGTTGTGCTTGAGCCGGGTTGTTCCATAACCGTTACTTTATTGTTTACTGTCCCATCTAGATATGAAACAAAAATATCTGGAGTCGATAAACTATCCACAACAATACTCTCTCCTATTGCTGTACCCGAGCTCAGTCCTCCTGGTGGGCAAATAGTATTCCAGGTTCCTGAAACCAATTTATAGGCCATTGCCGTAGTAAGCCCTATATCATGATAAGCCAGGTAAAGGGTTCCTGAACCATCAACCACAACTGAATTATAATCGGTACTACTTGATGACGGCCCTGCAATTGCATTCCACGAGCCGTTATATTCTTCCACTTCCACTTTATTGCTTTGTCCGGCATCAGAAAAGGCAGCATAAACGGTGGTGTTATAAATTGCCATTGAAATATAAGTCGCAGCACCCGTTGAAAGATTAGTTCCTAAAGAGGTCCATACCCCGGCCTTTAAGTTCGCAACAGTAAGTTTACCCGAATTGCTTCCATCATCATAAGCTACATAGGGTATATTGTTATTATCAAATGCCAATGAAACATAATTAGCTTTTGAAGCGGCAACTTGCCCGGTGGCACTACCTACACCTACCCAGGTAGTACCATTGAATTTTTTTAAGGTTGGGTAGCCGCCAGCAGCTACGTCTATATAAGCAACATAGTCAGTATCACTATTAACCAACATTTTTGGGCATTTTGCACGCCCGGTAGAGATATTACCTCCTATATAGTTCCATGCGCTGCCATTAAAGCTCATCGATCGAACGCGTTCATGGTTTAGTGTGTCCTGGTTTACAAAGGCAACCACTGGTTCCCTTGTCGTTTTGTCTACAGCTATGGTTGGTGTGTAAGCATAATTACTTGATATGCCTTCAGGTGGGAACGCATAACCCCAATTTGTTGTAGGAGACGTACCACTTACCATCGCCGTTGCTTTACCCGAAACACGGGCATCGCGATAAACTAAAAAAGGTATAGGGGAGGAAGTATTGATAAAAGACATACAGTCGAAAGAAGTTTTACCGGCAGAAAAATTTGCATTACCCCATTGATACCAACCTTTAGATGCGTTTGTATCAAACATAACATTGGCAAAACCTAGTGAATCATCATTATATCCAACGAAAGTATGATTGGGGCTAAATGTGGAAAGGGATATGTAAGAAGCAGGACCCTTGGAAAATATGCCGGTAGCTGAACCGTAGCCAGACCATTTGCCTCCTTTATATTCCATTGCCAGGCCTTTATTTGATGAAGCCGAATCGCGATAGGCAACATAAACATTGCCGGGGTTTAAAACATTGAGTGAAATATAAGAAGCCTTTTTTGCAGAAAAACCGGTATCAGGGCCGAGTGCTGTCCAGGGGCCTGTATTTTTATATTCATAAGCAGTTGCTTTATATCCATTTGCAGAATCGCTATAAGCCACATAAAGCACACCGCTACTATCAACCTTTAGCGATATGTATGATGCAGCACCAGTCGAAAAACCCTGTGGACCAACATATACCCATTTGCTTCCCGTATATTTCATTACCGAAAGCTTGTTTTTAGCTGCAGCATCGCGATAAGCCACAAAAACAGTGTCGAAGGTTGGATTAATGCGCGATACGGCCATAGAAACATAAGATGCTACACCGGCGCTAAATCCAACTTTTCCTAACTGTTTCCAAATTGTACCTGTCCACCACATAGCGCTGGCCTTACCGGCCCCGGCAGCACTCATATCCTCATAGGCCATGTATGGTGAATTGCTTCCAACTTCTATGCAGGTCCATATGGCCCGCCCAGCTGTGAACCCCTGGGTACCAAAATAGGCCCATTTACTTGTTCCGGCAAAAACAGGATAAACAACAGAGGCCTTACCGCCCACCATGCTATCAGAATAAATAGCATAACGATAAGGGAGGGGGAACCCTGCAATTGATGCAGAACAAACGTTCATATAACTGGCTTTGCCAAACGAGGCCTGGATAGTATCATCAACCCCTAAAGGTACCCATGTGTTACATTGGGCATTGCTTTTTGGGGCAAAAAAAACAGACAGTAGTATAAGTAGGTATATATGTTTCTTCATCTATGGAACTCCTGTATTAAAATGCCCTTACCATCGCTCCATACAAATGTAACCTTTTTCATCAAAAAATTAAATAAGCTGTTGATAATTAATAATAAACCTCTTATGCCCGTTTTATACGGTCCCCGAGGGGTATACGAAAGCTTGAAAGGAAAGGTTACAAATATTATTTACACCAAGCCATTTAAACTAGAAATGGCGTATAACAATTCTTTTTAAAACCCAATAGTAATACCCATTTGTACCGTGGTGGTAGCAGAGCCCACTTCGCCAAAAAGGCCAAAGTGGTCCTTTATCATATAGCGCATTCCAAAAGTAAACTGGGTATCAAATTGCAAAGCTGTTTGCCTGAAGTTAGTGGTGTTATTAGCGGCAGGGCTGGTTTCATTTCCGCTATTAACAGTATATAAATAACCAAGACCAACACCGGCAAAAATGTCAAAATGGTCTCCTATAGGAAAGTGGCCGTTAAGCCGCCCGTAGAACCCCATTACTTTACTGTTAACGGTAATAGTATTGTCGGGGATATTAGGGTCGACATAAGTTATATAGGCACCCGAATATTCTGCACTAAGGCCAATTCCGAAATACTTAAGCATTCCATGCTCGAACTTAATAATACCCGTACCGTAGTTTTTATAATTGTAGTTCTGGTCGCCCTGGTATTGGCTAAGTGTCTGGGTTATTTTAGATGTTGGCGGGAAGCCAAAGCCTAACGAAACTATATTTTTGCCATCGTCGAAAGCCTGCGCCGAAACTAAGGTTGTGACAAATAAAGATGCTAATACTAAAGATATTTTTCTGAGCTTTTTCATAATGAAAATTGTTTCGTTAGGGTGCAAATATAAAATTCTATCAATGCAAATAAAAGTATGATCAACTTAAAGCAAAATTGACGGCGGCTTTACAATGTATCAGGGTAGTGTTAAAAAGCGGAAGATGATAATCGGTATCTTTTATTAATAATGGTATTTCGGTGCATCCCAATATAGCCCCCTCAGCTCCTTTTTTGTGAAGCTTGTCAATAATATCAATATACCTGGCCTTTGTTTCTTCTTTTAATATGCCTTTACCTAATTCTTCAAAAATGGTAAGGTGTATAAATTCTCTGTCGGCATCATCCGGTATAATGGTTTCAATTCCCAGGGCTTTTAGTTTATCCTTGAAAAAATCCATCTCCATCGTAAACTTTGTTCCCAGTAAGCCGATCTTTTTTAGACCTTTTTCTTTTATAGCGTTGGCTGTAACTATAGCAATATGTATAACTGGTAAATTAATCTCGGCTTCCATACGTTCGGCAAACATATTCATCGTGTTGGCTGCAAGCAGAATTACCGATGCTCCGCTATTTTTTAGGTGTTTAGCACCGCCTAAAAGCATTTCGTAGGTTTTTTCAATATTACCGGAATTATTGTTGTTAATGATATCCTGGTAATTGAATGAGTAGATCATGCACTCGGCAAAGTTGTTTTCTCCAAGTCTTTCATTTATGCCCTGGTTTATGGCGCGGTAATAATCAATTGTCGATACCCAACTAATGCCACCTATTATGCCTACAATTTTCATTTGGGTACTGAATTAAAAAAGTTAATTATTTCATCTGCAGCACTAAAATCCTGGCAAGTATTGCCAATTAAAAATTTTGGTAAATACTGAAAGCTCCCGGCCCATGTATGACCACCGCCAATGATCTTTATAAACTCTACCGGTGCAAATTTGCTTTTATATACATATTTCACCGCGGTACATCCGTCCGAAGGGTCTTTGTCAGGAATATTGGTTACGGTTTCTGTTGTGTCGCACCTGTTAAGTATTTTAAGTTTATCTACAAGTTCTTCCGTTGGTAGCATATCAAAGCCCGGGCCAATATGTTGGCCTGTGTTCAGTTTGCCGTAACCACCATTGTAATTAACCAAAGGATCGGCAGTGCCATTGATAAGCAATAACGGTATAGGTTTGTTAAATTTGTATTCATCTTCCATGTTTCTTGGTATGCTTGCACATACGGGGGCAATAGCTCTAATTCTGTGGTTGAGTTTATAAGCCAGGTAAAGAGAAAATTTACCGCCTCTTGATAAGCCGGTCACAAAGACCCGTGTGCTATCTCCTTTATAAAATGTAACGGTCGAGTCTATTAAAGCAGATATAAAATGAATATCATTAGCCGAGCTATCTACTTCTCCATAAGCAGATATTCCAGGTATGTTCCAGTTTTTGTAGATCGCTTGCGGGTATAGTATTATGTACCCATATCTATCTGCAGGAATATCCAACTTATAAAGCCTTTGGGTTCCTTCATCCTTTCCTCCGCTCCCGTGCAGGGCAATTATTACAGGTGAAATTTTTAACGTAGAATAATTTTCAGGTAGGTGGATAATGTATTCCCTCTTTTTACCATCAACCATTATAAATTTGCTGATATTGCTTTGGGCATACAATGAGCCCGAAATAATAATGCCAAGCAATAGCGAATAAAAACATTTCATAATACCAAAAATACATATATTATACTAAGCTGCTTAATGTACTAATCTAAACCTTATTTGTCATATATTTGCGCGGCTTAATACCAAGACCTTCCCATGAAAAGAAAAATTATAGCAGCTTTATTTTTGTTGCCTTTTGCCTCCTTTGCAGGTGGTTTTCAAATTCCGCAACAATCAATTAAAAGTACTGGTATGGGGGGAGCCTTTACGGGTATATGCACTGATGCTTCTGCAGTTTTCTTCAACCCTGCTGGGATGACAAATATTTTTGGTCAGAACGTTACCATAGCTTCTGTGGGTTTATTTCCATCGGTATCTGTTCTTACGCAAGATAATGTTAATACAAATCAAACTACAGGTGTTTATACACCAATTGAATTTTACTACTCGGGCCAGGTTTGCAAAAACCTTTGGCTTGGGCTTTCCATAAATAACCAATTTGGTGCTGCTGCCTCTTTCCCTAATGATTGGGAAGGTGCATACATTGTTCAAACTATTAAGTTGCAAACTTTTATGTTTCAACCAACCATTGCATATAAGGTGTGTGATAAACTAAGTATAGGTGCTGGTTTTGTATACACACTTGGCACATTTGGCGGTACAAAAGCTTTACCTGTTTCAGGTGGAACTACCAGTGGAGATACCACTCATAATGGTGAGGTTAGCTTAAGTGGTACCGGGCATGCATTTGGATTTAACGTGGGATTGTTCTCTAAAATATTTGAAAAGAAAGCTGACAGCAATTCTTGGGGAGAAGCTTTAACACTTGGGCTTAGTTATCGCTCAGGACTCGGCTTTAATGTTCCTAATGGTACTGCTGAGTTTACGCAAATACCTGCCTCCATTGCAAGCCAGTTCCCTTCTTCCGAAGGTGTTTCTACAAAAGTTAGTTTGCCCGGCGTTTTGTCTGCGGGTATTGCTTTCAAATTTTCGAAGGGGTATAAATGGGATTTTATGATCGCCTACGACTTTAATTTAACTTACTGGTCAAGCTACGATTCGTTACGTTTTAATTTTTCTGACCCTAATACGCCAGCGGCCAGTTACCAGTATGGCTGGCAGAATGCTACTGCGCACAGAATAGGAGCGGAAGCTACTTATATGAAAAAATATTCCTTGCGTGCAGGATATTATATTGATAACACACCTGAGGTTAATTCAATGACCCCCGAAGTTGTTGATGCAAGCAATGCCGGTTTTTCATTGGGTGCAAGCTATAAATTCAATAATGGCCTGTCGGTTGATGTGGCCTATCTCAACTCGAATTTTACCCGTGAAAATGCAACATTTGTTTCACAAAATTTTACTGCTTCATATCATCGTATAGTACATGTGTTTGGAATAGGTGTGAATTATGCATTTAATTGTAAATGCAGCAAAAAAGCTAACAACTAATTTTAATATCACTAAAAATCATGAAAAAAATAGTTGCCGTTTCAATAATTTCCGCTGCCTTATTTTCTTGTGGAAAAAGCGCATTTACACCTGCCACAGTATCACCGGGTACTGCAAATTTTACCACTTATATAGCCGTTGGTAATTCTTTAACCCAGGGCTATATGGATAATGGCTTATCTGCTTACGGGCAAGGTAATTCTTATCCTTCCATACTTGCTAAACAAATGAGATTAGCTGATCCTTCAATGGCATTTATGCAGCCTAATGTTACAGGTAACGGTAGCGGATATATTCACCTGGCCTATGTAAATGGTCAAATAGATCCAATCAATCCTACTGACTCTAGCTATGTTAACCCTACCGGGCCTGATCCTTCATGGGCCAATTGGGGAAAAAGCCTGCAAGGTACTTTTGTTAACAACCTGGGTATTTCTGGTATCAGGCTTACCGATTGCGTTTCAACCGGTGGTTTGGGTAAGAGCATAAACTACATAGTTTGCACGCAGAACCCATTCGCGAGGTTTATGAATTTTGGCAACTACATAGTGCCTATACAGTATATTGATAATATTAGAACAAGTAAAGCAACCTTCTTTACCTGCTGGCTTGGTGATAACGATGTGTTGGGATATGCACTGAATGGTGGGGTTTCATCGTCTCCGTTTCCGGGTATAACTATCGATAATATAACTACTCCCGCCGTGTTTGCTCAAAAGTATGATTCGGTTTTAACCGTGTTTCATAATTTGGGTGCAAAAGGTATTTGCATGACGATACCAAATGTTACTTCAATACCGTATTTCAATACTGTTCCAACATTCGTTTTGGTAAATGGTGTTCGCAAATACTTCTACATACAAACCGGTAGTGGAAGTGTGCGCTTAGCAACTACCAATGATTATATACTCCTTCCTGCGTACGATTCAGTATCGGCTGGTTGTGGTAAAACTATTAACAGGCCTATACCAAATAACTTAGTGCTTGATGCTGCAGAAGCAGATTCTGTTGAAACGGCTACATTGCAATATAACGCATCAATTAAAAGCTTGGCTGCTCAATTTGGTTTTGGCGTGGTCGATATGTACGCCTATTTACAAGAATTTCAGACCAGCGAAACCATTGATGGTATTTCTTTCTCACGTGCTTTCATTCAAGGTGGCACATTCGGGCTAGATGGTATACACCCAACTGCAAGAGGCTATGCTGATGTAGCGAACCAAATTATATTGGAAATTAATTCTAAATATGGTTCTACTATTCCTCAAGTTGATATTACAAAGTATAATGCAGAAATATTCCCTAATTTTTAGTGAAATCATTTAGGTTAAGCATATTAGTATCGTTAATAGTTGTATTAACATCGTTGACGGGTGGGCAGGTTCAAATTGCCGGCAAGGTATCAGCTGTAAAACCTGAAATAACTAAGTGCATAATGTTGGTGAAGGTTGTTGCCAGGCAAGGCAGCCGTGCGCTTGCCAGTGGACACGAATTGCTCGATACAACTGGTGTGTATGATTTGCCGATAAGCGGCACTATTGTCCCTACACAGCAACGCCCGGTAGATATATTTGTGGCGGGCCTGGGGCTAGATACAATGTATGTAAAGTCGTTCTATTCTTTTACCGGAACCAGAATTACATTAAACATAAAAGTGCCGAATGAATACGTAAAGGATGCTTCGGGTAATGTGGTTTGCCCAAAGTGCGGT
This sequence comes from Bacteroidota bacterium, assembly GCA_013285655.1. Classification (GTDB taxonomy): domain Bacteria; phylum Bacteroidota; class Bacteroidia; order JABEUT01; family JABEUT01; genus JABEUT01. The sequence continues at coordinate 22,354 of JABDHI010000008.1, read as the reverse complement.
GGCACTGAAGATATATTACCTGTTAAGTACGGCACACATCATCGTATAAAGCGAATAATACATAACGGAGATACTACTTATGTTCCGCTTGACCATAATATACCAAGCGAAATGTTTTCTGACCTGCACCCTTATTGGTATTGCAATAAATGCAAAATACAGTTTTAATAATTGATGTTTAAATAAATAAAATGAAAAGAGTTTTTTTATACCTGATACTGATGACCGTTCTGGCTTCTTGTAATAATAATTGGTCCAACCTAATTCCGAAAAGCGCCTACGATGCTCCCTTCCCTAAAGATAATAAAGATGCTAGCCAGTTACTAGGCGATAAGCTTTATATTAAAAGAGGAAAGGATACAACGATACTTACTATTACCAACATTGGTAAACGCAATTTGATTGTAGATAAAAACGGTGACACCATTTTTTATGGTTCTGTTTCTCGTTTCAGAGGCCTTTATTATTTCAGTCAACAATTGAATGACACGTCTTACCTGATTTACACTGTGCGAAAGAGTGGTAATTATTTGTACGGACTTAATGCACCTTGGTACGAAGGTGTGTTGATCGATCATAGCGTTAAGAGAGGAGAATATAAAGGCCTTGTGAAAAGTATAAGCAAGGACGGCAATACTATCCGCCTGCACCCTGATAAAAAGGAAATGAAGAAGCTATATGCCATGATAATGGATAGCTTACCACCTGATACCTTGTTAATGGCACCTGAAATAAAAAACCTTATTGTAAAGACGGATACTTCATCAATTACTAAAGAGCTTGATCCGGAAGATTTTGAAATGTTCTCGAAAGTTTACCCTAACCCGGCAACAGACGAACTGAACGTGCAATTGCAACAAAAAATGACCGTAGGTTATACGCTATACGACATAACCGGTAAAGCAATAACAAACGGAGAACTGCATGATTCAATTAACCAGGTGAATATTGGCGCCCTTAAAAGCGGAGTATATGTTCTTACATTGGCTAAAGCCAATGGTAAAGGAGAAGAGTCGGTTAAGGTTATTAAAAGATAGTTCGTTTAATTAAAAGGCAGGAACCGGTGCCCATGGCGCCACAACCTCATTTTCTCTTACTATCTTTTCTACCAGCATTGATGCATTGTCAATATAGTCTACTTGTAATTTCCACGGGGCGTCAACCCAATCTACCAGTTTCGTAAAAAGTGAATCGTCGGTTTGATACACAACAGGCACCCCTAGTTTTGTTAATGCTGCACCGTTACAATATTGTTCGTATTGCATACCAATAGGTATGCAGAATAGTTTTTTCCCCAGGTAAAGGGTTTCGGCAGGTGTTTCAAAACCCGCACCGGTTAATAGTCCCTTGCAACTGGCTACACTATTTAAAAAGCCATCATTATTGGCAGGAAAGAAAGTAACATTGTTGCGGATGTATTTCTCCTTTGCACGGATAGAGAATACCTCCCACTTTACATCAATTTTACTTAACTGGTTGAATAACTCTTCATCGCCAAACGAAGAAAGATAAACCGTATAATGCTCTCCATCGGTTACATTCAAGTTGCGTATTTGTGAACGTATGATAGGGGTGTAAATAAAATCGTCATATTTCTCGAAATGCAGGCCAATTGGGTTCGATTGTTTGATGTGATATTTTAATATCAGGTTACCGGCCATGTTTCGTTTTTCAGGCAATGGAGTGTTGGGTGATAAGAATGAAGGTTGGTGCCCAAATGAAACAAAGCGCTTGTTGGCTAACCATGCAGCCCATGAACTGATGAATTCGTAATCGTTTATAATGAGGTCGTATTGCTTGATCGGGAAAGCCAACACTTCCTTAATGATCTTCACCGGAGTAAACTTCTTAATAGAAGTCATCATGTCTATCTTACCATCTGTTCCGTAATGATAACTTATGCCCGTACTTCTGTACTTAATATCGAAGGGCAGGTTTAAGTGAACGTTGTTACCACTTAGCAATATATCCACATCGCCATAACGCTTAAGGTATGGTACAATTTCCCTGGCACGGCTCACGTGGCCATTGCCTGTTCCCTGAATTGCATACAGAATTTTCATGTGTTTAGTGTATTTGGGTTTGTATTGGGTACAAATGAAAATCCCTCTTCAGTAGAGACGGAAGAGGGATTGAGAAAAACATCGTGAATAATATGTTATCTCTTTGTCTCACGATGCTTTCTCAAGATTGTTTATTATTTTTTGGAGCGATACCACTATTTTTTGCCCCTCGCGTGTTTCTAGGTTTGCCCAGGCATCAATGGTTGGCTCAGTATCTTCTATCGACCACGCATAGGAGAAAGTATCTACTATGCGGTATTTACTGGTGTTGAATTTATTATCCTTGGCACAAAGCGATATTATCTCAACCTCTTTGCCAATAAACCTTGTCGACTTATCTAATAATTCTTTTGCCTTTTCTATGGTCATAATTTCTAAATGATTCATTATATAAGATCGTGAAGCTCCCAACCATAATATTCCTGTCCGCTATTAGGTGTCTTGCTGTTTCTCATTTTCTCTAATTCAGTAAGCCTTCTGCTAGCCTTCATATCGCTTGATAGGAAATAATAAGCAAGTAATCCAGCGAGGCCAATAAGGGGTATAAATAATTCCAACATGGGGTGCATTTTTATAAATACAAATTTCCCCTATTCGTATTACGAAGAAATTAAGCCCCTATGATTAAATGGTTAAGTTATTGTAAGGTTAACGCTTCTTGCGTTTCTTGTATTCTTGATACAAGCCCCTAACAATACCATCAGACAAGCCTATTTCAGGCACCATGATGTTTTTAATATCTGCGCACTTCATTATAGTGAGCAATATTTTAGATGCAGGTACAATTACGTCAGCCCTATCCGGATTAAGCCCCAATATTTTTACCCTGTCTTTAGGTGAATATGATTCTATTTGCGCAGCAAGCTGTTTTAGCTTTTTATAGGGCAGGGGTTTGTTGCCTTTCTCTTCCGACATTTTATAAAGCTTATTGATATTTCCACCCGATCCTATAGCAGTAATAACTCCTTTACCTTGCGCAGATTTACGCACCCATTCTTTAAATTCAAGCCATGTTTCATCGCTCACTTTACCATAAAGCAATAGTATTGTGCCAATATTAAACGATTTCGATGCAACTGTTTTACCTCTGATAATAAGCGTAAGTTCAGTGCTGCCACCGCCAATATCTATGTACAGATATGAGCCTGTTTTGCTCAGTCCTGCCGAATGATTGGAGTATATTATACTGGCCTCTGTTTTACCATCAATAACTTCTACACTTAAACCGGCTTCTTTACGAATGCGCCTTATTATATCGCTGCTGTTCTGTGCGGCACGTAATGCTGCGGTGGCGCAAGCTTTATAGTCTAAAACTTCATGCACGCTAATAAGGTGCTTAAAGGCTTTCATGGTAGTTATAAGCCGGGTTGCCTTTTTCTGCGTTATGCGTTTATGCAAAAAGGCATCTTCGCCCAAACGAAGAGGAATTCGTATAAGTTCTGATTTTTTAAAAGATACTTTTCCTTTATCCTCAATAACGTTGCAAAAAAGAAGCCGCACAGCGTTCGAACCTATATCTATTGATGCAAACTTCACGTATGGATCAGGTATTAACTAAACGATTTTTGAAATAATTGTAAATATCATTCTGAGCCCGAATCTTCTTTACCCCCGGTAAAGCAAACTTATACATATTATTTTGTTGGGCATCCAATATTCTTGCTTTGGTATTGTCGCTCCACTGTATGTCAAGTATCGCTTTCAGATCCTTACGTATCTTTTCACTATAAATAGGTACAGCTATTTCATTACGCAGGTCAAAGTTCCTGTACATCCAATCTGCTGAAGTGATGTATATTTTCTCGTCTCCTCCGTTACAGAAAATTAGTATCCTCGAATGCTCCAGGTATTTATCCACAATACTTATGGCTTCAATGTTTTCACTTAGTCCTTTTACACCAGGCACTACTGAACAACTACCGCGAATAATAAGTTTTATCTTAACTCCTGCCTGGCTTGCCTTATAAAGCTTTTCAACTATCTCACCGTCTACCAGCGAATTAAGTTTAAGAGTAATGTATGCTTCTTTACCGGCCTTAGCGCTCTTAATTTCCCTGCCGATATACTTGAGCAATTTTTCGCGCATGGTAAATGGCGAAACAAGTAAGTGCTTATAGTTACCAATATGGAAATTGTTATGATAAAAATGAAATATCTTACCTACTTCTTCTGTTATGCGCTCATCACAAGTTAAAAGACTGTGATCGCAGTAAAGCGATGCCGTCTTTTCATTGAAGTTGCCTGTGCCTATATGTACGTAATCTATAAATTCATTGCCTTCATTACGGGTAATCAGCATCAACTTCGAGTGCACCTTTAAGCCGGCAATACCATATATCACTTCCGCGCCTTCTTCCTTTAACTGGTTAGCCCAATACAAATTCGATTCTTCATCAAACCTGGCTTGTAATTCAACTACAACGCTTACCGACTTTCCATTCTTTAAGGCATTAATAAGTGTTGCGCAAATATTTGAATTTTCAGCAACGCGGTACAATGTCATTTTAATAGATGTTACCTTAGGGTCAATACTAGCCTCACGTAACATGTCTATTATATAGTTGAACGACTGGTAGGGGTAACTAAGCATCACATCCTTTTTGCGGATGATACTAAACACACTCTTCGCGTTTTGCAGGTCAGGGTGTGGTAAAGGAGCAGAATGATGATACAAAAGATCGCTATGTCCAACATTAGGAAACTTCATGAAGTCTCTAAAGTTGTGATAGCGGCCACCCGGTATTAAGGTGAGTGATTTTTTCGCTTTTATCTTCCGGGTAATAAATTGTAAAAGATCCGGTGGTATATCTCTGTCGTAAACCAACCTCACAGGGTCTCCCGTTTTACGTTGTTTAACGCTTGCCTGTATTTTTTCTACAATACTTTTCGAAAAATCCTGGTCAATATCTAGCTCCGCATCGCGGGTTAGTTTTATGGTGTAGGCACTTGCTCCATCAATATTTAAAACAGAAAAAACTTCGCGCAGGCAATAGCGAATGATATCATCAAGCAGAATTATATACCTGTTCTCTGACTTTTGCTTTTTAGGCAAAACAATAAAACGAGGTAGTAAATGTGTCGGTATTTGAATGAGTGCGTATTTCAATCCCTTTGGGCTTTCTCCTTTTTTCGAAAGCTTAACCGCGAAGTAAATGGCCTTATCACTTAAAAACGGGAACTTAGGTATACTGTCGATCATTATAGGTGCCAATGTGGGCAGCACCTTATCGTGAAAGTATTTTTCTACAAAGTTTGCCTGGTCAACTGTTAGTTTTTTTTCGTTAATGATAAATATTTTCTGGGCTTCCAGTTCCTTTACCAGTTCGGTATAAACTTCATCAACTTTTTTCTGTTGCTCAATAACGGTTTTGTGAATTTGCCTAAGTAATTTTCTCGGGTTTTCACCCATTACCTCCTTGGCATTCTTTTTAACTTCTAAAAGGCGTTTTAGCGTAGCTACACGTACCCTGAAAAACTCATCGAGGTTACTTGAAAAAATACCCAGGAATTTAATACGTTCTACAAGCGGCACAGTTTTGTCTGTCGCTTCCTGGAAAACCCGTTCATTGAACGACAGCCAGCTAATATCTCGGGGTATGTAGTTTTTTATCACGATGGTTGCAAATATAAAAGTATTGAGGATGATGCCAGCTATAAAGCTTTTATTATTTACCCGGTTCTATGAACAGGGTTTTTCCTGCTGTGCTGCCCAGTTGTTTCCAGTTTTTTATGTTGAACTGAATGCCTGCTGATGAGGCAGTAGACAACTTTAACAGAAGCTTTCGGGTTAGCATATTATATAACTCGGTTATAGAAGGGTCGTGGCCAAACACCATAATTATTTCGTGCTTGTCATCCTGCTTCCTGAGCATATCTAAAATGTCAATAGCTTTCTTTTCGTAAATCTCTTTGCGAATTTCAATATCCTTGGTAGGGTATTTTAGGTCTGCCGCAAATATTACTGCTGTATTCAATGCCCTAAAAGCATAGCTCGATAAGATTTTATCGGGTTTTATTTTTTTAGCTTTAAGCAGCTTGGCAACTTTATGTGCCCTTTCAACTCCTACTTCGGTAAGTGGTCTTTCCCAATCGAATACATGATCATCCCACGAAGCTTTTGCGTGTCGTACCAGATATACTGTTTTCATATGCTCTCAAAATTAACTAAAACCCATTGTTAACGATATTAAACCTATGTTAAGTTTGCGTTATGGCTGGGTATTGGGCTAAAGTTTAAAACAGTTTAAAATACTGCCGTTTTGAGGCATAAATACCAGTCTGTTCAATTCATTTATATTTGCCCTATAAAAGAGCTTATTTATGGAAAAACTTATTGAATGCGTGCCTAACTTTAGCGAAGGCGTTGATGCCTCAGTTATAAAGCAAATAACCGATCAAATTGAGAGTGTTGACGGTGTTAAACTACTTGACGTTGACCCGGGTAAAGCTACCAACCGCACTGTAGTAACTTTTGTAGGTAACCCACAGGCAATTGTTGAAGCAGCTTTTTTAGGCATTAAAAAGGCATCTGAGCTTATTGATATGACCAAACATAAAGGCGAACACCCGCGTATGGGTGCTACCGACGTTTGCCCGCTTATACCATTAGCTAATATAACTGTTGAAGAAACGGTAAAATACGCCAACCAGTTGGCTGCCCGCGTTGGTAAAGAATTGAATATACCTGTATATATGTACGAACACGCCCAGCCAGATACCAAAAGGAACAACCTTTCGGTTATTAGGGAAGGCGAATATGAAGGGTTCTTTAAAAAGATAAAAAAGGCCGAATGGAAACCTGATTTTGGGCCTGATGAGTTTTCGGTACGTTCGGGTGGTACAGTAATTGGGGTGAGAGATTTTTTAGTGGCATATAACGTAAACCTGAATACAACTTCGGTTAAAAGGGCCAATTCGGTAGCATTTGATGTGCGTGAACGTGGCCGCGAAGTAGTAGATGATAAGGGTAATAAAAAGGTAGTTCCGGGTACTTTAAAAGCCGTAAAGGGCCTTGGCTGGTTTATTGAAGAATATGGAGTTGCACAGGTATCAATGAACCTGACCAATGTAAATATTACATCCGTGCACATGGCATTTGAAGAATGTTGCAAAAGTGCACTGGCAAGAGGTATGCGTGTAACCGGTTCAGAGATCGTTGGGCTTATTCCACTGCAAGCTATGCTTGATGCAGGTAAGTACTTTTTGCAAAAGCAGCAACGCTCATTAGGTGTTTCAGAAAAGGAATTGATACACATAGCCATTAAGTCATTAGGGCTTGATGACTTAGGTAAGTTCGAACCAGAGAAGAAGATCATTGAGTATCGTATGCGCAAAGCATCTGATCGTGCATTGCAAAACATGACCATTGCTGATTTTGCTGATAAAACAGCATCAGAATCTCCTGCTCCGGGTGGTGGTTCCATATCGGCCTATCTTGGCTCTTTAAGTGCTGCTTTAGGCGCTATGGTGGCTAACTTGTCGGCTGGCAAAAAAGGTTGGGAGAACAGGTGGGAAGAATTCTCGGTTTTTGCTGTTAAAGGGCAAGAATTGAAAGAAAGATTATTGAAACTGGTTGATGACGACACCCAGGCATTTAACCGTATTATGGATGCTTTTAGCATGCCTAAAGCAAGCGAATCAGAAAAAATGGTTCGTAAAGAAGCTATACAAAATGCTACCCGTGTGGCTATTGAAGTGCCTTTAACCGTAATGCAAAAATCGCTGGAGGCTATGCATTTAGCAAAGGCAATGACTGAAAAGGGTAACCCTAATTCAGTGAGTGATGCCGGCGTGGCCGCACTATGTGCTAGGTCTGCGGTAATGGGTGCGCATTTGAATGTTAAAATAAACGCAGGAGGAGTAGAAGATAAGGCATGGCTTGAAAAGCTTTTGGCTGAAGCTGTTAAAATTGAGAACGAAGTGCTTAAACTTGAAAAAGAAGTATTGGCCCAAGTTGACAAGGTAATAGCTAAAGCTTAAATAAAGTTAAGAAGCATAAAATTAGGGCTGCTTCATGCTTATTTCAATAAATTTGCACCTTTTACGTTATACCCCTTAAAAAAGTGATGAAACAGTTTATTCTTTGTTCTATATTTTTTATTGCCACACTGACCATTAATGCCCAGCCACAGGTGGCGGATAAGGTGGTTGCTGTGATGGGTGGTAAGATCATTCTTCAGTCTGATGTGCAGTCGCAGTATATGGAATATGTAGCTGAAAACGCTGCTACGCCGGAAACCAAGTGCAAAGTATTAGAAGATCTTTTATACCAAAAACTTCTTTTACTACAAGCTGAAAAAGATTCTACATTAACGGTTAGTGACGCACAGGTAGAAGCTGAGCTCGAAAAAAGGCTTAACTACTATGTAAACCAATTTGGCTCGAAAGATAAATTTGAAGCCTTTTATGGTAAAACCATACAACAGTTTAAGGATGAGTTACGAGGTGATGTTAAAGACATATTACTGGCTCAACAAATGCGTGGTAAGGTAACTGAAGGTATTACGGTTAGCCCTGAGGAAGTAAGAAAGTATTTCGAAGCAATACCTGCAGATAGTATACCGTTTATTAACTCACAGGTTGAAATTGCTGAGGTGGTTAAAATGCCTATCATATCTGATGAAGAAAAGAATGTTGCTAAACAAAAGATAGAGCAGTTGCATGCCCGTGTGTTAAAAGGTGAAAGCATAGGTAACTTGGCCATATTGTATTCTGATGATCCGGGTTCTGCGAAGAATGGTGGTTTATATAAAGGAGTAAAACGAGGAGAGTTTGTACCGGAGTTTGAAAAGAGGGCTTATAGCCTTAATGATGGAGAAATTTCAGAAGTTTTTGAAACACAATACGGTTTCCACTTTATGCAAGTGGTACACCGCCATGGCGACCTGGTTGACATAAGGCATATACTTATTACTCCTAAAGTTACCGAGGAAGATATGGCGCAGGCTAAAAGAGCCCTCGATAGTATCTATAAGGCTGTTACAAGAGACTCGTTAAGCTTTAGTGAAGCTGCTGCAAGGTTCTCCGATGATAAGAATACCAAATATTCAGGTGGCGTTATTATTAACCCACAAACAGGTCTTACCCGTTGGGATATGGATCAGTTAGGTCAAATAGATCCAACTATATCGTTCACCATAAATACTATGAAGATCGGTGATGTATCGGCTCCCGTATTTTATAACACTCCAGATGCCAAACAAGCTTACCGTATTATTAAACTGAATAATATTACCAAGCCCCATAAGGCTAACCTGGTTGACGATTACCAGCAAATACAGGCAGCTGCCTTGGCTAAAAAGGAATCGAGAACAATTAGCGAATGGATAAACCATAAGCTAAGAGAAGGCATTTATGTTAAAATAGATGCTGACTACCAGTCTTGCCATTTCCAAAATAACTGGCTCAATCCCTAGTTAACTTTTCTTTTTATTTCACAGCGTCGTTCATTCAAACTATTCTTTAACTTTGGAATGGATGATAAAGAGACACTCGTTTGTAGTTTTACTCGCTTTTCTATTCGGCTTTGGCTCTATTGCTAATGCTGCACCCGCTGTTATACATGTTGATAGTATACCAAACCAATTAAGTCTTGATACTACCTGGGAATTCCATGCAGAAGATGATATGCAATGGGCTCAACCATCTTATAATGATAATAGCTGGGCTACTGTTTTTTCTGACTTAAGTGCAAAGCATGGCGGCGACAAGTTTAATGGAATAGGTTGGTTCCGCATTCACCTGAAGGTAGCCCCCGCATTATTTAACCGCACATTTATTTTAGATGTTTCTCAGTATGGTGCTTCCCAGGTTTATTTGAATGGTAAGCAGATATATAAATTCGGAGTAGTGTCATCATCTCCACAGAACGAAGTGCCTGATGAACCTTCAAATAGCACTTACTTTATTGAATTCGGCAGAGATACAAACCAGGTTATTGCAGTTCGGTATTCAGCCTGGGCTGCATTGCAAAAGAAAATACCTAAACCGGGTTTTGAAATAACCATTAAAAACTTGAGTTTATTAAATGCCGGATCAAAAAACAGGCAAATAGGTGAAAGTGCAGGCATGTTCATTTTTGCAGTGTTTCTGGTTGTTTCCTTGTTCCATTTATTACTCTTTCTGTTCTATCATAAAAACCGCTCCAATTTATATTTCAGTTTACTTTCAGCCGCATTGGCTATTATGATTTTATGCCCGGTAATTGCAATGTGGTCATCAAATCCGTTTATAGGAAGCACCATACAAAACCTACTTTTATACCTGGTCACCCCATTCTTCCTGTTCATTGTTTTATCACTTTATTCTATTTTCTCAATAAAATTTTCGTGGTATTTCTGGGTAATTGTTGCCCTCGCCGTAATTGCTGATGTATCCATTTTTGTAATACCTGATTATTTTGCTTATGCCATATTTACTTCCATTGCAACATCATCAATAGAAAGCAGCCGTGTATCCTTCAATGCTGTGCGAAACAAAAAACCGGGTTCATGGATAATGGCTGCAAGCTTTGGCTTGTTCTCTATTACCATGTATATTATTATAACAGTTTTTGCAGTAACACTTTTAATTCATGGCTCTCACAGTGTAAATGTTAATGTGGATAGTAATCCCTTACTGGTTGTTTTATTTGTTATTTGGGGTGTAAGCGGGTTCTTTGGAATACCTATCTCTATGTCGGTTTACCTGGCAGGTGATTTTGCCCGGACCAACAAAAGTCTTGCCTTACAATTGGTGCACGTTAAGCAATTGGCTGAACAGAACATATTAAAGGAACAGGAGAAGCAACAGATAATAGAAGGTCAGAAAGAGATGCTTGAAAAACAAGTGAAAGAAAAGACTGCCGAAATTCAGGAGCAGAAAGATGAGTTGGAGGAGAAGAATAAAGAGATAACTGATAGTATCACTTACGCACGTCGTATACAAACCGCCATACTCCCCCCTGAAGAGATGCTTGCAGATGCACTGGGAGACCATGTTGTTATTTATAAACCGAAAGACGTGGTGTCTGGTGATTTTTATTGGAGTTATTTGAGCGGAGATAATGTTGTATTTGCAGTGGCCGATTGTACTGGGCACGGTGTGCCTGGTGCATTTATGAGCATGATAGGTAATAGTATTTTAAATGAAGTGGTGCAAGATAGAAAAGTGCTGGAAGCTGATTTGATTTTGAACGAACTGCGGAGTACGCTAATAACTACCTTACAAAAGAGTGGGGGACAAACTACCCGCGATGGTATGGATATTGCGCTTTGTGTATGGAACAAAAAGAACAATACCCTCCAATATGCAGGTGCCAATAACCCGCTTTATTGGATAAGCGAGAACATTGCTAAAGACGGCAGTATAAAGGAAGCTGAGAAGATTAGATTATATAATAACCACCTGCTCGAAATTGTAGCTGATAAACAGCCTATAGGGTATCAGGAAGGCAAAATGGATGTGCCGTTTACTAAGCACATTATTCAGTTGCGTAAGGGTGATACCATCTATATTACCTCTGATGGTTATATTGATCAGTTTGGTGGCGAGAAGAATAAGAAATTCACATCAAAACGCTTCCGCGATATGCTCGATACCTTTGTTTACATGCCAACTGTTCAACAAAAATTGGTGCTTGAGCAAACCATTGAACAATGGAAGAGGTACGAAACACAAACGGATGATATTTGTGTTATTGGGGTAAGAGTATAATTAAAATCACTACTGGCACACCATTTGTTAGGCTTTTAGGCAATCCCATTATAGTTTATAGGCATTGGTGCGGAGTGGCCCGTTAATCAGCTTGATACGAGTTGTTTAACCCTTCATTTTAGTTTTTAACTTATCCTGATTAAATATTCATATTTTTGTTGTTCACTTAATCACTTAAATAGTTTCAGCAAATATGGTATTTAGCAGTATCATTTTCATTTTCTATTTCCTTCCACTTTTTTTGCTAGCCTATTTACTCATAGGTAAAAACTATAAAAATGGCTTGATACTTGTTGCAAGTATATTCTTTTATAGCTGGGGTGCCCCTAAATTCATATTTGTAATATTAGGAACCACTCTGCTCGATTTCTTTTTGGTAAGATGGATGTCGAATACTGATAAAAGATTTTACCGCAGGTTAATGCTCACGCTTTCGGTAAGTGTAAATCTTGGATTGCTTATTTATTTCAAATACTCCAATTTTTTTATTGAAAATATAAACGGGATTATTACAAGCGTTTTTCATGCCAAAGAAATTACATGGACGAAACTTGTATTGCCGCTGGGTATTTCATTCTACACTTTTGAAACTATTACTTATGTAGTAGATGTATATAGGGGGATACATAAACCGCTCAAAAACTTTTGGGATTACCAGTTATATATTATACTTTTCCCCAAGCTTATTGCAGGTCCTATAATACGTTATCATGAACTTGCCGATCAGATAACCGACCGCTCTGAATTTGAAACCAATGAGAACAGACTCATGGGGTTATACAGGTTTGCCATTGGTCTTGGTAAAAAGGTACTTATCGCAAATGTTATGGGTGAACAGGCAAACTTGATTTTTGGAAAAGAGTATGGTTCTATCAGTTTATATACCGCCTGGTTAGGTGCACTGGCATATACGTTTCAGATATATTTTGACTTTTCAGGGTATTCGGATATGGCTATTGGCCTGGGTAAAATAATGGGTTTTCGATTTCCGGAGAACTTTAATAATCCTTATACATCGCGTAGTATTACAGAATTTTGGAGGCGTTGGCATATTACCTTGGGTAACTGGATGAAGAATTACCTATACATACCACTTGGAGGGAATAGGGTAAATAACAAGTTTCGTCTGTACTTCAACTTATGGCTAGTTTTTCTTGCCTCTGGCTTATGGCATGGTGCATCATGGAGTTTCGTTTTCTGGGGCGCCTACCATGGTTTTTTCCTGGTTATAGAAAGAATGTTTCTGCTAAAAGTGTTTGATAAAATAGGCAAACTGTTAAGTACATTAATAACATTTATTATAGTCGCAACGGGTTGGGTGTTTTTTAGGGTTGAAAAACTGAGCGATGCTTTTATTTACTTGCAACATATGTTTGGTCCCAAGTTTATTGGTGGACATCTGATTGGTACAGATTTAAGATTTTGGGTGCTGTTTTCAGTATCGATACTCTTTTCCTTCTTCACCTTTTTCAAAAGAGGACAAAAGATACAAGATACTGTTTACTTTGATAGTTATACTGTTTCCAGGCATACTATACTGGCATCTATCTCTGTAATCCTTATTGCCCTGTGTTCAGCTGCTATTACTTCTACAGATTTTAATCCATTTATATATTTTAGATTTTAAAATGCAGGTAATACAAGCAAAATATACTAAGTTTTTATACCCGGTTTTACTGTGTTTTATATTGTTGCCGTTGCTGGAAAGTAATTTGAACTTTGTAGATGTAAAGAGGCTTAACGGTGCAGTGGTTGGTAAAGATACTATTCCGGTGTTTTCTTTTAAGAAATGGTTTAGTGGCTCGTTCCAATCACAAGAAGAAAAGTTTGTGAACGATTCTTTCGGGTTCAGAAATATTTGTGTGAGGATAAATAACCAGGTAGATTATAGTTTGTTTAATCGTTCCCATTCATCTGATATTGAAATAGGTAAAAATGGATACCTGTATGGTACCTTATCTATGGATTGCATTTACGGTAATGATTTTTTGGGCACGGCCAGTATATCAAGGTCGGTCAGTAAACTGAAGTTTATTAATGATACTTTGGCCAAATTGGGTAAAATATTTGTTTTAATTATAGCACCTCATAAGGGGTTGGTCTGTCCTGAAGAGTTGGCTGAGTATCCATATCCTTTTAGAGACACTACCAATTATGAGGTGTATTTGAAATTATTAAAGCAAGCACAAATACATGTGGTGGATTTTAATAACTATTTTAAAACCCGAATAAATAAAACAAAATACCCTATTGAGTGTAAAACTGGAGTGCATTGGAGTTCATATGGGGGAGCTTTGGCAGGAGATTCAATTATAAGATACCTTGAAAGCGTGCTGCATATAAAAATGCCAAAACCTGTATGGGGAGACATGAATTTGTCAAAAGCCAAGATGCATGATATAGATGCAGAACAAACACTGAATTTACTTTTCGACATTCCAAGCCCGCTTATGGCATATCCTACTATTAAATACGAAAATGGCCCTGATGCAATAAAGCCGCGTGCAATGATTGTAGGAGACAGTTTTTATGATGAGTTGGCAGAAAATGGTATAGGAAATGTGTTTGATAAGAGTAGTAATTATTGGTATTATTTTACAAATTATGGAATGAAATTATCTAGAAATCAGGTGAAAGATGAAATTGGCCAAAGTAATGTGGTAATATTGTTAACAGCGCAATATAACCTGGCGCGTATTGGTTGGGGGTTTGTTGATACTACATACTGCATGTTTAAGAATATTAATTCCGTGCATAGCCAAGAAGAATCTCGTGCTGAAAAATTAGAAGATGTGAAAGAGGATATAAAATTAAATGTTAATTGGCTGAGACAAATAGAAGCGGGAGCTTATGAAAAGGGTGTATCGCTTGATTCGGCAATAAAGGGTAACGCAAGTTGGATAATCAACAATCAAGCCAAGAATTAATTTCCGTAGTGTAACTCTATAAGAGTTACCCGGGGCTTTATTTTTTTTTGAATACTGGGTTAGAGCATTAGCAGCAAGGCACTAAACGAATTGGAGCGGAATCCCCCCATCCATAATTTTTATAAAGCGCAAAAATCAGGTTTGTAACACGCCTACATTATACTGTTTGGTAATTGGGGCATGGTTAGCCATTTCAATACCCATGCTGATCCATTTGCGGGTATCGAGCGGGTTTATAATTTCGTCGACCCATAAGCGGCTTGCCGCATAGTAAGGCGACATTTGCTTCTTGTAGCGGTCCATTATATTATCCAGCAATTCTTTTTCGTCTTTAGGTGTAATCTCTTTGCCTTGTGCTTTAAGTGTGCTTACCTGTATTTGTAATAAGGTTTTAGCTGCTTGTTCGCCGCCCATAACTGCAAGTTGTGCAGTCGGCCATGCTACAATCAGGCGTGGGTCATAAGCTTTGCCGCACATAGCATAGTTACCTGCACCATAACTATTACCAACTATAATAGTAAACTTAGGCACTACGCTATTCGCCATAGCGTTCACCATTTTAGCTCCATCTTTTATAATTCCACCTTGTTCCGAACGCGAGCCGACCATAAAGCCAGTAACATCTTGCAAGAAAACTAATGGAATACGTTTTTGATTGCAGTTCATTATAAAGCGTGCTGCTTTGTCTGCAGAGTCAGAATAAATAACCCCACCAATCTGCATTTCGCCTTTTTTGCTCTTTACAATTTTGCGTTGGTTAGCAACAATACCCACAGCCCAACCATCAACTCTGGCAACGCCACATAAAATGCTTTTGCCATATTCGGTTTTATATTCTTCAAAGTCGGAATCATCTACCAAACGTTCAATAATATCACGCATGTCGTAAGGTTTTTCACGGGTTTCAGGCAATATGCCTAAAATCTCATTGGTATCTTTCTTAGGCGCAATAGCTTTTTTACGGTCAAAACCTGCTTTTTCGAATGCACCTATTTTATCAAATACGTTGCGTATCTTATCTAAACAATCTTTATCGTTCTCACACTTGTAATCAGTAACACCTGATATTTCGCAATGTGTGGTTGCACCACCCAGGGTTTCGTTATCAATATCTTCACCAATAGCGGCCTTAACTAAGTATGAACCTGCAAGGAATATGGTTCCCGTCTTATTCACGATAAATGCTTCATCGCTCATAATAGGCAGATACGCTCCACCGGCTACACAGCTACCCATAATAGCAGCTACTTGTATAATACCCGAACCTGACATAATTGCATTATTGCGGAAAATACGTCCGAAATGTTCCTTATCAGGGAATACCTCATCTTGCAATGGAAGGAAAACGCCAGCACTATCTACCAAGTAAATAATAGGTAGCCTGTTTTCCATTGCTATTTCTTGTGCCCTTAAATTCTTTTTTGCTGCAATAGGGAACCATGCACCCGCTTTTACAGTAGCATCGTTAGCCACTACTATGCATTGTTTGCCACTTACGTAGCCAATCATTACAACTACACCACCAGATGGGCATCCACCCCATTCACTGTACATATCATCAGCGGTAAACGTACCTATCTCGATACGTTCGCTGCCTTTATCCAGTAGGTAGTCAATACGCTCGCGGGCGGTTAACTTGCCCTGGGCATGTTGTGCTTCGATCTTCTTTTTGCCGCCGCCTTCGTGTACTTTTTCTGCTTTTTGTTTCATGTGCGAAACAAGCATCTTTACTTTATCTTCGTTACGGTTAAAATCTAGGGTAGTACTCATATGTGTATGTTGTTCTGAAGGACAAATATATCAAATATTCGCCCCTGTCTATTACCCTCCTCCAGTTGGTACAGGATAGAAATTATTTTTACTTTCACAGCATCATTTTTAATCCTATGAAACTGAAATTACTTATTATAACCTGCCTTTCTGTATTGTTTTGCCATTATTCGTTCGGACAGGAAGATAACCCGGGTATTACCTATTTAAAAAGTGGTGAATATCAAAAGGCAATCGACTACTTTAATATTGCCCTTAAAACCAATTCGAGCAATGCCGATATGTTTAACTACCGTGGTTATGCAAAGTATAAGTTAAAAGATTATAAGGGTGCTTTAGAAGATTATAATAAGTCTATTCGCATTGCACCATTTGACCCTGAAGCATATTATAACAGGGGTAATGTGGAACATGAGTTACATGATGAACTGGCGGCGGTTGCAGATTATGATAAATGCTTATCTATGAAACCCGATTTTGGAGATGCTTATAATAACCGGGCCAACGAAAAGGTAATATTGAAAGATAGCGTCGGGGCGCTGCTTGATTATAATTCAGCTTTGGAGCTTGAACCTGATTCAGCAAAGGCATATTTAGGGAGGGGTAACCTAAAGTTTAAAATGGATGATACACGAGGTTCCCTTGTTGATTACGATAAGGCCATTAGTATTGATTCTACCAGGCCTGATTACTTTTACCAGCGTGCCATAGTACGCGACTCTGCTAGGCTTTACAAGGGTTCATATAATGATTATGTTAAAGTACTTTCTTTTTTGCCAGACCTGCCGGATGCATACCAGGGTAAAGCCGATTGTGAGTTAAAAATGGGCAGTATCAAGGCTGCTTTAAAGGATTATACCCAAGCTATAGGTTACTCGCCTAAAGATGGTTGGGCATACTTAGACAGATCGTATGCTGAAATACAAGCTAAGGATTATAAGGGTGCTATTGAGGATTGCAATGTAGCATCCAGATTATTGCCTACCGATGCAACGCCTTTTGTAAGAAGAGGAGACGTAAAAGTGGCTAAGGGAGATTATGGTGCAGCAGATGAAGATTATGTAAAAGCTATTGGTGTCGACGGACGTTGTTCGGAAGCTTACTACAAGCGAGGTATGGAAGAAATAGCCAATAAACAATACGAGTTTGGTTGTAGAGACTTGAAGCAAGCCAAAACGTTAGGGTATAAAGGATTGGATAACCTTATAAGCCAAAACTGCAGCAAGTAATAAAGTATTATAAACAAAAAAGCCCGCACGTTGCGGGCTTTTTTGTTTATGTTGTATTTGATTACGATTTCCACTTAATGCCACAGCCAATAGCTTTGGTAGTAGTGGTGGTAACAGGCTTGCCGGCTAATAATGCGTCTACTGCGTTTTCTACATACTTTTCTTTTACTGCAGATGCATCATCGCTATTATCATCAATAGCGCCTTCGTATTTTACTATATAGTCAATACCTGACTTTTGCAAAACAAAAACGTGCGGTGTACGGGTTGCTCCGTAAGTCTTTGCAATGTTTTGGGTTTCGTCAACCAGGTATGGGAATGCGTAATTCTTTGCTTTTGCACGTTGTTGCATGGTTGCAAGGTTATCTTCCGGTACTGCAATTGGGTCGTTCGGGTTAATTGCAATTACAGGGTAGCCTTTTGCCTTATACTTAGTATCGAGAGCTATGATACGGTCTTCGTATGCTTTTGCAAACGGGCAATGGTTGCAGGTAAACACCACTATAAATCCTTTGGCATCTTTATAATCTGCCAACGACACCATTTTGTTGTCAATATTTTTTAATTTGAAATCGGTGGCTTTGTCGCCAATATTATACCCCGATGGGGCGAATGCTGTGACCGCTAATACGGCAGCTAAAAATGCTAACTTTTTCATTGTTCTTATTTGTTTTTAGTTTCTATTGTTTTGTTCAGGTTATCCTGTGTTAGTTCTCCTTCGTGAAAGTAAACTTTTTTACCATGCCTGTACATAGCAGTGGCTGGTATGGCTCCGCTCCATGAACTGTCTACCTTATCTATCCAGTTATTCGGGTTGCCACCATTTAGTAAAAGTACCTCAGGTACAAGGGCTTTGTCCGTTGCGAATTGTTCTACCTTTTCCAATTCTTTTTGCGAGTTAAGGCTCACAAATATCATCTTTACCTTATGTGTTTTATATTTTTTATAAGCCTGTTGAAAATTAGGCAACTCTTTTACGCAAGGGTCGCACCAAGTAGCCCAAAAATTGACCACATATAATGTGTCGTTTTGTTTTAGCGCGGCCTGCGTTTCAAGTTGTGAAAATGTAACCACGTTTACATGGTTTTGTAATAAAACCAGGGGTGTAAACAGTAATATAAAAGAAGCTCTCCTTATTAATGACATAAATTAGTTCAGTATGCGGTATTGTATGCCCAGGTCTAAACCCGCGCCGCGGCCCTTCCACGATGCTAATACACTTTCGCCAAGGCCCCAGTTGCTATTGTTGGTAGTAAGGCTGGCATAGTTTATTACGGGAGTATAGAAGGCAAAGTTAAGCCCAAAGCGACCAAAGTAAAAACGCATAGCCAAATGAAAATCTACCCAGCTTCCATCGCCATAAACCTGGTCGTTAAAACCATCATTGGTATTATAGGTTAAGTGAGAGTATCCCACGTTTACACCTGCCAGTAAGTTAAAATGAGGATGCCTTATAATGTGAATATTGCCAATTATGCCTCCTTCAAAGCCAATTGCCGAGGCTCTTACGCCAGTGGTAGAATCAGTTTTAGTTATGTAATTATCGAGCTTTAGTTGTACACCTATGCCTAACCACTTTAACACGCCAAACTCTCCTGATAAGTTCCAATTAGTAGATGCCGCCCCACTGGTTCGAGTGCTGGTGCTATTGGGTACATTATACAGACTGTATTTTTGGTCTACACTATATCCGTCAAATCCCCAATCTAATGATGTTACTAACGAACCTTGCTGGAATGATTGTGCCTTAACCTGCTGGAGTGTTATGAGTGATAATAGTATGAGTATTGCTTTTTTCATGCTATGTTATTTTATAGCGAATTTACAAGTTTTTAGCTGAGATGTTTAACCCAAATGCCATTGGTGGGAAATATATACAATTTGAAATACACTAAATGTATAAACAGGGTTAAAAAAATAAATAGTTGCAATATGCACATTGCTGGGTATACTTAATATAATTTTGTGTCCGCAAATAATACACTATGGAAACTTCCTACAGGTTAACCGAGTTATATATAACATCTAAAATACACCGGGGGCGTGAACCTAATCACTGAGGTAAAGTGTTGTAGCATAACACATAAATACGTATAACCTGTACGTATAAAAATCTTCAGGTTTGCATATAAATTAAGTCACGTCATCAATAACCAGTAAAATGTCTTCAGATCAGTTAAAGAAAGTAACTACAGCAGGTGTATTAATTACATTAGGTATTATATTCGGCGATATAGGTACATCGCCTCTTTATACGTTTCAAACAATATTAAAGGATGGAGGTAGTGCCAGTGCCGAGTTAGTGCTTGGTGGAATATCTTGTGTGTTCTGGACACTTACGCTGCAAACTACATTTAAGTATGTATTCATTACCCTAAGAGCCGATAACCATGGTGAAGGGGGTATATTTTCGTTATATGCGCTTGTGAAAAGATTTGATAAAAGACTGTTTTTGCCTACTATAATTGGCGCAGGAACTTTGCTTGCCGACGGTATTATTACACCACCAATTTCTGTTTCTTCAGCCGTTGAAGGTTTAAATGGAGTTAGCGGCCTTGATAAGTATATAGTGCCGGGTAATCATTTAACGGTTGGCATAGTAATGGGTATTATTCTTGCCTTGTTTTTGTTTCAGCGTTTTGGCACCAAGATTGTTGGTGGAGCTTTTGGCCCTATAATGTTTGTTTGGTTTACCATGATGGGTGTATTGGGGTTAAATCAAATCATCCATTATCCGCAAATAATTCAAGCTTTATCACCACACTATGGCTTGCGTTTACTTATTCATCACCCTAAAGGCTTTTGGTTATTAGGTGCGGTGTTTCTTTGTACTACAGGAGCTGAAGCTTTGTATTCTGATCTTGGCCATTGTGGAAGAAAGAACATTCAGGTAAGTTGGATATTTGTTAAAACCATGTTGGTGTTAAATTACCTTGGGCAAGGAGCGTGGGTACTTTTGCAAAACAAGCCTAACCTCGGAGATATAAACCCTTTCTTCGCTATCGTTCCTCAATGGTTTCTTATTCCGAGCGTGTTTATTGCAACCGCTGCATCGGTAATTGCCAGTCAGGCTCTCATCAGTGGTTCATATACTTTAATATCTGAGGCTATTATCTTAAACTTCTGGCCAAGGGTTACTGTTAAATACCCTACCGATATTCGCGGGCAGATATATATACCAAGTATTAACTGGATACTTTTTGTGGGTTGTATATTAGTTGTAGCCTATTTCCGTACCTCTGAAGCTATGACAGCAGCGTATGGTTTTTCTATAACCATTGCCATGTTAATGACTACAATTCTTATGTTCTACTTCTTACGTTATCGCAAACATTTATCGTGGACTATTGTAATTCCTATTTTACTCGTATTTGTAACCGTTGAAGGTTCATTCTTTGTTGCTAATGCTGTGAAAATTGTAAACAGGCTAATGTTCCTTGTGTTTGAATTTGGTTTAATATTTACCATGTACATTTGGTATAGGGCACGTAAGATCAATAACCGCTTTTTGAACTTTATTCCTTTACGCGAGCATATTCCTTTACTTAAAGATCTAAGTGCCGATACTACTGTATCAAAGTTCTCGTCAAATCTTATTTATCTCACCAAGGCCAATAATTTTGAAGAAATAGAGCAGAAGATAATCTATTCTATATTCAGTCGTCAGCCTAAACGTGCCGATATATATTGGTTTGTTCACATTGAACGTACCGACCATCCGTATGATATGGAATACAGTGTACAAGAAATGGAAGACGACAAGGTTATACGTGTTGAATTCCGCTTGGGCTTCCGTGTTCAGGCTCGTATAAATGTGCTGTTCCGAAAAGTGGTTGAAGAAATGGTAAAGAATAAAGAATTAAATATTGTGAGCCGTTATCCTTCATTACAGAAGTATCACCTTGCATCTGACTTTAAGTTTGTAATACTTGAGAAGTTCCTTTCCTACGAAAATGAGTTTGATTTAAGAGAAAGCTTTATTCTTCGTAGTTACTTCTTCATTAAGCACTTTGCCCAATCAGAGACCAAAGCATTTGGGCTTGATACCAGTGAGACGCGTATTGAGAAAATACCTATGATCATTAATCCGGTTAGCAACATACCGCTTAAGCGCACCGACCCTAAAACGTATACGCGCCCGGCTCATGTAAATTTGACCGATAACGCATAAGTTAGCGTGCAATTAAGTATTGTATATACCGCTTCGCTCGATACTACTGCTAAAGTTATTACTACGTTAGTGCTTGCTGTTTCGGTTGCCATATGTTACTGGAGTATCCGGTCATTACGTAAAGCCAAAGGCGACATTTGGACAGTAACGATGCACGTGTTTATTGTTTTTCTTTTAATTACAATAAGTGTTGCCAGTTATTTATTTAGCCCTAAAAAATATACAGTAGGTAATTTTGATGTTGTTATTAACCGCCCTATAGGTGATGTGACCATTCATGTTAAAGATATTTCGGAGATAAGGGGCGTTAATCCGGGTGAAATGGATGGTACGTCCCGAACATTTGGAGTAGGTGGGCTATTTGGTTATTTTGGTAACTATTACAGTAAGCATAATGGCGATATGAAATGGTATGCCACTCGAAATGACAACATGGTGCTTATTCGTACAGTGCAAGGTGAAACAATTGTTATTAGCCCTGATGACAAAGATTTCGCAGCT